>DASSBQ010000311.1:0-4786 GCA_035698625.1 Nitrospiraceae bacterium | reverse complement strand
TCCCCCGCGCCGAAACGCGTCGGGTACATAACAGTGAGGAGGAGCCACGATCAGCCTAAGCGAACCTTCGGCCGATGCGCGCGCCCCTTTGGCTGAGGCCGCCACATCGTAATATCCTGGTACCAGCGAACGTGGCACCGGTATCGCAAACTGTACATGCCGGCCGCCTGCGACGTACTTCACATCTTGGGGAACAAGTCCCGGACCCGCTTCACCCCGGTGAATCACCGCCCCTGTTTCATCGTGAAGGTCCCAGGCAATCCGCAATTTTTGTTCATCCGTTCCCTCGCAAGACAGGCGGAAGCGCCAATGGGCCTCGGCCTCCCCTTGCTGGATGACCATCACCGGATCGCATGGAGATTTCCACGGGGCTTCATCAAGGAGCGTCAGTTCACGGGCCAAGGCTTCACGGGAATCGGTACTGAACCCCATTGCGGCGAGAATGCCCCGTTTTGTTTCGGCAGATGCAATGTGGCGGGATCCTTGGATATCATAATATTCTGCGGCGATACCGACTCGTTCTGCCAGAAGATCGAGCAGCTGAGTTTCCTCTTGGTCATACATAAAGGTGAGTCTGAGTGAAGACCCACTTCAAGTCAAGGCATGCGCAGGATTTCAGCGGCGCCGCCCGGCCCATCGACTCATCCCCGGAACACGGCGTCTCGGCTATCAATTTTTTCGAGCCCGTCGCCCTCATTCACCGAAACGTCACGTGCCTCGGCGCGGGCGCATGCCGTTCCTCCATGCCCCTCCCGAGAGTCGCTCAATTGCCGTCCTTGTAGCCGCATGGTAGCATTGGGGCAGTCCTATGCGGCCTCAGTGGAATGGAGAAGCCACATGAACCCGCAACAAGTCCGGCTGAGTGCGATGTTGACAGTTTGGCTGGCAATCGTCGGGGCGTTGCTGCTGCCCACTGCAGATGCAACCAACGAGTCGCCTTCGGTCCAGATCACCGGCGATTACCGTTATGCCTATCACGATCCGGAAACCGCGACCCACGCGCAAGATTTTGCCTGCCGTGAAGCCTTGCGCCTTGCGATCGGCGCAGCAGCACCGGTTCGCGAACAAATCGGCTCCGTCGTCGATCCATCATTGTTTCGACAGGTGGTCCAAATGCTGGCGACCCGGCATGTGACCGACTACCACGCGGTGGAACAATTTCAGAAAGGTCATACGGTCTACTGCAAAGTACGCGGGATGCTTCAGCCCGAGGCCGTGCAGCAGGTGTTGGAGGCTCAGGGCCGCACTGCGCTGGATACGCAAGGAAGCACCGCTTCGCAAGGCGAACTGGATCGCAATCGCGCTCTTCAAATCGTGGCGGTCGAGGAACAGGATGGAACGATCGTCGTGACTTATCAAACCTTGCGGCGGCTGGACTGGGGAAATACCGCCTACGCCGGAAGCCTGCAGGGACTGGCCGACGTCATGGTGGATTTCTATGATGGCGAAGGAGTATTGATTCGGACCTATCGCCACCCGGCCAGACAAACCTCAGGCGGAGATGATGTGATGCAACCGGGCCAAATCGGAGTCTTGAAGGTTCCGAAGCCGTTGCACGCCAAAAGCTATCGGGTCTGGCTCGTAAAATAGACCGCTTCATCTCTCAGTGGCGAGAGGAGGTAGGTTGATCCCGAACCGCTCCAATCCCATGATCACCGTCAGCGCCGACGGCGAGTGCTGAACGATTTCCTTTTGGACTTCGATCCGTCTCAAATCCACGAACTCGGGAGCGGTCAACCCTAATGACTCACGATAGGCGCGATCAGCGATGCCTCGCTGCCTTTCGGCTTTCTCCCGCGATTCTTCGGCCTTCTGGAACTCCACCATCGTGATTTTTCGCTGTTCTTGGATGATCGTTTGAGTGGTTTGCTCGACGACCCCCTTGGGCGGCAAGATACTTCCCACCACAACCCGATTCAGACGAACCGGAATATTCTGCTTTTCAATGAGTTTGGATTGGACTTCACGGCCGATCGCCTCTTGCAGCTTCGTGCGCGTGGTCGGATCGGTCGTCAGTTGGAACAACGGATACTTCTGAACTTCCTCACGAACAAACGTCCGAAACGCTTCCTTCATGTTGTTTTGATACCAACTCGGGCCGAACCGGCTGATCAATTCAGGTGAGCGTCCTTCAACCACATTCGCAATGAGAAAGGCATCGAACGAAACCGGCGCGTTCTCCGCTGAAATAATGTCAAAATGTTCGGAGTATTGAACCGGCCGCACATCGACATCGACAACTTTGGTGGTCGGCGCCACCCACACGCGTCCCGTCTTGGTGGGAACCGGATCCACGCCGCCGTGACCGAAGAAGAATGGTTGCTCTACCATCACTCCTTCATGGCCGGCCTCGATGGCCACACAGCCCCAGGCCAGAAATCCGAGCGATGTCATAGCGAGATACCCGATCACCACGCGCGCGTTTCGCATCAGTCTCCTCCTTCGTAAGGAAATCCACCAACGGCATCAATACCTTACGAACCATTCTGCGAAAATGTCAAACCGTGAACCATATCGAAAAGCATTCGGGCGGGCGGGGGATCAGATATCAAAAGATGCCGGCTTGTCGCTGTAACCAGCGGATATACTTGATGATCTGATCGATATCATCGGGAGAGACCCCGTCGATTTTCGGCATGTTTCCAAAATCCCAGTGATGGGCCCGCACACCGTTGAGGGCGGCGCGTTGAAAGGCGATATCGGCATGATGGTTCGGCTCATAAATCTTGTGGACCAGCGGCGGTCCCTGGGCGGTTCCGACTGCACGCGCGCCATGACAAGAGGCGCAATGAGCGGTAAATCCGGCCTCACCTGATTGAAACTCGGCGGGTGTAGCGCCGGCCGCGGGCGGCGGGGCCTCTTTGCCCGCTTCCGAGTCGCAAGCGGAACAGAAGACCAAGATGATCAGGCAAATGATGGGACGCGCCAGGCTATTCATGACACACCCATCCTTTTCATGAGTCCTTGGAACTTCCTTCAAACTCATCGCGTAGCATCTGCGTAGTTCGCTTCATCGTCGCACGCCGATAGAGTCGCACCACCACCGGCGCAATGACGATCAATCCGATCGTCAGGTACATGAAAAACTCTTCCCGCGTCATACCGGCACCCGCTCCAAGCAGTTCATATCGGCCCTTGCACGTCAGGGTACCGCATACCGGATCGGGTCTACAACTCCCGCCAGGCGAAATCCTTCCCGGCGGATGATGCAGCTGTCACAGCGTCCGCAGGCCGTACCCGCCAGATCCGGGTCATAACAACTATGGGTCTGCTCAAAGGGAACCCGGAGGTCCACTCCTCGTTTCACAATGTCGGCTTTGGAGAGCATCAATAGTGGAGCCCGCACCTGGATGGGTCGCCCCGCAGCTCCCGCGCTCGTTCCCAGCCGCGCCATCGCCTCAAAGGCGCGAATAAATTCAGGCCGGCAATCGGGATAGCCGGAATAATCAAGGACGTTCGCGCCGAAATAAATCCAGGAAGCCGCGCGTGCCTCCGCATAGGCGAGGGCAAGAGAAAGAAAAATCGTGTTACGCGCCGGCACATACGTGATGGGGATGCTCTCCGCCCGATCTTTCGGCGGCCGCCCCTTGGGAACGGCAATGTCATCGGTCAAGGCAGAGCCACCGATTGCGCGTAGATTGACGTCGATGACGAGATGTTCCTCGGCCCCCAGATACGCAGCCACCGCCTGGGCGCACCCGGTCTCCACCGCGTGACGCTGGCCGTATACCACGGTCAGACAGTACAGCGCCAATCCCTCTTGCCGAGCGATTGCGGCTGTAACGGTCGAATCCAACCCGCCGCTCAACAGAACGACTGCTTTACCGGATTCCGGACTCATGAAGGAATTTTACCGACAGACCGGCATGGCTACTCTTGACCATGTCGGGAGAGAGGAACAGAAGAGCCAGTCCGCTATGCGTCACGAACCAGCTGCGGCGCGGGCGGCAAACGGAAACCTTAATCTCGTTCTTCTTCCTTTTCGATCTTCTCGAGCAATTCCTGCCTGGATTGACATTCCACGCAGAGCTTGGCGAATGGAACCGCCTCCAGCCGCTTTTCACTGATTTCCACTCCGCATTCCGCACAAATGCCGTAGGTGCCCTCGTTCAGTCTCACCAGGGCTTCATCAATGGATTGCCGGCGCCGATTTCGCATTTCCATGAGCGAGATGCCGAGTTCACGCTCCAGATCCATCAGCGCTTGGTCGCCGACGTCACGCGCGGATTCAAGGCGTCGCTGCTGGTCCTCCGTCAAGGATTGCCCCAGGCTTTCTTCGATTTCACGAAGAATTTCTTGCCGCCTGCTGAACAGCATCTGCTGAAGGGCATCACGACGCCGTTCACGCGCTTCACGTTCTTTCGGAGATTCCTTGACGCCGATCGGCGCCATGATGCGGCCCGTGAGGACTTCCTTTCCTTCCTCGCCGGCCGTCTCGTCTTCTTTACCAGGTGTTTTAGGAGACATTTTGACCTTTGATGCCGTTGATGCCGTTGATGCCGTTTTTTTCTTGCCTTGTACTTTGGTCGCCATCGGATCTTTAGATCCTTTTCTTTTAGGAGAGGGTCCGGCGAAAAAGTTCGGCTTCTATATCACGGTATGGGGGTTTTTGACAAGTCCCTTGGCCGGCCGGAACGGGCGGACCGGAAGGGTTTAAGGGTAGACGATGGTGGAATGGACGTCGTATCCGACCAATCTATCACGGCCCCGAAGGCTTGTAAGCTCCACCAGGAAATCAATCGAGGCGATCTCACCGCCGAGCTGGCGGATCAACCGGACTGTGGCT
>DASSBQ010000310.1:0-38453 GCA_035698625.1 Nitrospiraceae bacterium | reverse complement strand
GTGACATGGTCGAGAGCACGGCGCGCTACCTGTTGCGGGACGGTCTATGATCGAATCCACGTTTTGTTTTCTTCGGGGAGTCGACCTCGCTACCGAACGAAGGTGGTGGAGATGTGGGATTCCGACCTGGACAAAGTTTCTTTCCCAGGCGGCCATTCAGGGGATCAGCCGGCCCAGGAAGATGCTCTACGATCAAGAGGTGGCGCTCGCTCAGGAACAATATGAGCGTGGCAACGCGCGTTTTTTTGCGGGATGTTTCACTCCGCGTCATCAATGGCGTCTCTATGAATGGCTGCGGCCGAAGGCGGTCTATTTGGATATCGAGACCGATTCGTTCGGCCGGATCACGGTCGTGGGCTTGTACGCGCATGGCGCCATGACGTCCCTGATCCGCGGTGAGTCGCTCACACAGGTTCGGCTTCACGAAGAACTCGGACAATACGACTTGTTCGTGACTTTTTGCGGTGCCAGCTTCGATCTGCCGATGCTTGATAGTCAGTTTCCGCTGCTCTCTTTGGATCGGCCGCATATCGACCTCTATCCCCTGGCTCGCGCCGTCGGGTTACGCGGAGGGCTGAAAGCGATTGAGGCTGCACTCGGCATCACCCGGAGAGAGGATCTGCATGGGATGAACGGATCTGATGCGATGCGTCTGTGGAATCGCTGGCGACACGGTCATGATGCGAATGCGTTGGAGCAATTGCTCGCCTACAACGAAGCTGATTGCGTAAACCTCGAACCCTTGGCCGATTTGTTGTACACTCGTTTAGCCTGCCGTCATCAGGAAGCAGCCCTCGCAACGTAGAGTTTTCAATGGCTTCGTTCAACCGTTGGCTTGGACTTCCCCCACAAGGCACAAGAGGCAAGGCAATGGCGACCGTTGGCCCCAATTCCCTAGCAGTCCGCCTGGACAAAATTATGATGAGAGACGGGTATTTGTCGGAGGCCGACTAGGGTCCTTCCGAGGCTTCTCTTTCCTTCAACATGCCTTATTCTCACCAATATAAGAGTGCATGTTCATTCATTCGTAAACGGCTTATTAGCGGGCGGGAGCAGATGATGGAAGACAGCATATCCGACGGTGAGAGCAGGGGATGGCGATTACTACGGACCAGAGATTTCGGCTTACTCTGGTGGGGACAGATGTCCTCTCAAGTTGGCGAAGGATTGAACAAGGTCGCCCTTCTCTGGTTCGTCTATACCTTGACCGGTTCCGCCTTGAAGATGACCATCGTCGGACTGATCCAAACGATTCCTCCCCTTCTGTTCGGACCCATGATTGGTGTCTACCTCGATCGCCTGCCGAAGAAGACCGTGATGATCTGGGTCGATATCATTCGTACTGTCATGACGTTCCTCATTCCGGCTCTGTACGCCTTTGATCTGCTGTCGCTCGGGGGACTGTATTTCCTCATCTTTTTGACATCGATCGTATCGACCATCTTTGGTCCGGCGCTCGTGTCGGCCGTTCCCCGAATGGTCCGGCCTACGGAGTTGGTGACCGCGAATGCCTTGATCCAGGGCACGAACAATATCGGCCTGCTGCTCGGTCCTGCTATCAGCGGCGTCCTCATAGCCGTCATGGGCGCGGAAAACGTTCTGTACGTGAATTCCGCGACGTTTCTGATTTCGGCGCTCTGTTTGATGCCCATACGACTTCATGAAACGTGGCGAAGCACGGTCAATGAAGGCGGGGCTCCCGTGTCGGTGCTCGATGACTTGAAAACGGGATTCCGCTTCGTGTTCGGCACCAAGTCCCTTATTTTTCTGCTGGTCATTCTCTCCGCCTTGTACAACCTCGGCGCCAGCGCGTTCGTCTTCATCTTGCCGGTGTATGCGAAGGAGTTTTTGCAAGTCGGGCCGGTGCAACTGGGTTGGCTGTGGTCGGCGCTGGGAGTCGGCATGCTCATCGTCTCTACTTGGTTGGCTTGGAGACATCAGGGCGACATCCACAGCCGGTTGCGTCTTATTGTTTGGGGAATGACCGTAGGAGGAGTGGCCGTCTGCAGTCTCAGCCTTCTCGAAACGCCGCTCGTCGCAGCGGCTGTCGTCATCGTAGTCGGTGGAAGCACGGCCATTATGAACCCGATCGTGTGGGCGTTATTGCAAGAGGTCACGCCGCAACACTTGATGGGACGCGTGCTCACCACATTCAGCACCGGTTCGATGGCGGCCGCTATGGCCGGCATGACGGGATTCGGCTGGATCGCAGATGCCGTCGGTCCGGCACAAAGCCTGATCGGTCTGGGTCTGATGCTGTTACTGACAGCCGTCGTGGCGTTTCGATTTATGCGTCAATCGGTGATCCTGCAACCGGCAGTTGCCTAGCCCGGTTAAACCGCCGAGGCGCCGTGGCGAAGTGGGAGATCCGAAGGATAATGAGTCGCACGGCGCGACGGAGGGACGACCGTCAAACGGCGTGTCGAGTGCCGTGGACGTCTTCTTGAATAGAACCGGCGAGATGGTTCAACCCTTCGCCTTCCGGCCTTGTCCCTTTCCCCGCCTATCCTGATCGGCCACATTCCGGTATAACCATTTCGCCGCGAGGGTCGTGCATGCGGGAGCCAACCGGCACAGGTATGATGCCAAGCCGGTCCTTCACGATGGATCAGGAAGAGGAGACGTCTCGCATGGCGGAGCTTCCGATCATCCGTCGCAGACAATGGCTCCTTACCCGAGACTTCAGCCTTGTCTGGTGGAGTCAGGTGCTCTCCCAGGTCGCCGACGGAGTCAGCAAGCTGGCCTTGCTGTGGTTTGTCTATTCGATCACCGGGTCCCCGCTCAAGACGACCGTCATTGGGTTGCTGCAAACGCTGCCGCCGATCTTGCTGGGGCCCATTATCGGCGTGACGGTCGATCGGCTGCCCAAGAAAGCCATCCTTATCATCAGCGACCTCGCCAGAGCCCTGTTGATCGGGCTGATTCCCTGCTGGGTGTCCGTTGAATCGTTTACCGTCGAGTCGCTCTACGTGATGACGTTTCTGTACGGGATCGCGACGGCCATGTTCGTGCCCACGCTGTCCTCATCCGTGCCGCTCATGGTGAAAAGAAGCCAGCTCACTGCTGCCAATGCATTGCTTCAAGGCACGACCAGCCTCGGCATTATCATCGGCCCGGCTATCAGCGGGCTGGGAATAGCAATGTCCGGATCCCAGGATGTGCTCTGCGTCAATGCGATCACCTATGTAGCCTCCGCTGTGTTTCTGTTTCCTCTTCGTCTTTCCAGCGGGATGACAAAACCCTTGGTCCAGCCGCAGCAATCGACGGCCATCCAGGATCTGATCGAAGGGATCCGCTACACCTTGGTGTCCCGGCGGGCGATTCTGCTGCTGATTATCTTGGCGTCCTTGTACACGTTCGGCAGCGGCGCCTTCACCACGTTGTTTCCCGTGTTCGGCAAGAAATTGCTTTCGCTCGGTCCTGTGGAAGTCGGCTATCTCTGGTCCTGGCTCGGCGTCGGGTTGCTGATGGTATCGTTGTCCCTTGTCCGCCTCACTGCTTGGGATCTCCCGAGCCGCATCTCTGTCATCACCTTATCCAGCGCCGTCGGCGGGCTTGCCCTGTTCGGTCTTATCTGGGTCTCCGACATCGTCGTGGCGACGATCCTTATAGTGCTCGTCGGCATTGGATTTGGGACATGGACCCCGATCGCATGGGGCATTATTCAAGAATTGTCCCCGGCACATATGATCGGCAGAGTCATGGCCCTCTATACGGCGATTGCGACGGCCACCTCCATGGCCGGTATGACCTTCTTCGGATGGCTCATGGAAGTTTCCAGCGAAGCAGTCAGCCTCGTGGGGATCGGCATGGTCTTGCTTGTTCTCGCCGCGTCAACCGCTTGGTTCCGTCATCGGGTGGCTCAAGAACGTCCGGCACCCGTCTAACAAAGCGCTCCCCTTTCCTTCAAACAGCGAACAGGGCTGATTCTCCAAGTCATTGGAAATACAGAGTGGCTCCCTTGTCCGATACGGCTTCCTTGCCTTGCCGGGCGCATCCGCGCGCCGGTGCTATATTTACTAGCATGCGCCGGATCTCCGAGCGGAAGCGACTGAGCGAGAGCGAGGAGTCATTCCGCCCTACTAGTTCAACCTCATTGTGACGGAGTGATCCTGAAGGAGAATGTCTATGACGTACGGTCATGCCAATACCATCGCGCTCGGTATTTTGAGCGGTCTTCTTATTTCGATGCAGGGCTGTAGCACTGCGAAGTGGTTCAATCACGGAAGCGATGAGCAGTCGCGCAACTGGAGCGGCCAGGAACAAGCTGGTACAGGATCGGATGCCGGCGCCGGCCGATCTGATCGTCGTGCCGCAACAGGGAAGGAACTTTCCCCTGACACCTATCCTTCTCTCAGTCTGGAGACTCGGCCCCAAGGAGATTCGCTTGATGCCGAGGCCGGCAGCCTGAGCGGCCTTTCGCCGGTCGAGGGGGACCGGATCAGCGGGGAGGAACGCTTAAGCCGGAGCAAAATCGGCACGATGCTGCGTCCGGTCGATCGGGCTGATAGCGTGTATGCGGAGCTCAAGCGCCAGGAAGAGGCTGCCATAGCGGCGGGACTTCAGGATGTCTTCTACGAGTATAATCGCTGGCTGGTGCAGGAGGACGGCATGGAAACGCTGTCGCGCAACGCGGGATGGCTCAAGGACCATCCGACGGCACAGCTGAGAATCTCGGGACATTGCGACGAACGAGGCAGTCATGATTACAATCTGGTGCTCGGAGAGAAACGCGCGCATGCGGCCAAGAATGTCCTTGTCGAGCTCGGGGTCAACGCGAAGCAAGTGACGATTGTTTCGTATGGAAAAGATCGTCCCTTCTGCCGGGAGAGCGACGAGGCCTGTTACCAAGAGAATCGAAGGGGCCATATGCTGCTCAAGGCCAAGTAACGACTCTTCATCGTCTGACCGAGGCACCTTCCGGAAGTCCGGAAGGTGCTTTTTTTATGTTTTGCTGTGTCGGCGCGCATGGGATTGGATCGAAGTCCGGAACAGAGATGACAATACGACGGAGCTTATGGTATTGGAGCGCGTACAGTGGCGCGGCCCGAAGGCCGCCCATAGACCATTAAATCGAAAGGGTGACTCGTGAGCCAACGTTATGGCATTACCGTCAAATTTTTAGTCAGCGCAGATACGCCTGAGGAAGCCGAGGAGATTATCGAATCCGCTTGTGAGAAAGCAGCTGCGTCCATGGGCGAAAGTACGAGTTACGAGGGAATCGAGGATATTGAAGAGGATGAGGACGAATAACGGACAATCGGTTGTGGCAGATGGCATCCCTCCCGATGTTCAGATAACAGGGCGAGCGGCGTGTTTCCATGAGTGATCAGGCCGAACAAACCGCGCGGACCTCACGACCGCCGGAGGTGCTCGGCAGAATCCATCTGCCGGCAAAGCCGCGATTGTTTCACATGCTTGGGGCGCCTGCCCACATTCACCATGTTGCGCATCGGATGGCCAATCCTCCGGTGGAACGTCCTTTAAGCCGAAAGGAGTTTCAGCAGGTTCTTGACTCGCTGGAAATCAAGGAGGCGGAGGTTCAAGAGAAGTTCGGGTATGGCGCCAAATCAGCGCCGAACGGCGATCGGCTGGTCGTGGTATGGGAGGCCCACACCGAGTACTACAGCTACCAGGTATGGCATATCGCGCGGGATGCGACTCGTCCCCTGGCGTTCGGACCTCTGACCTATCCGGACTATGTGTTCCCCGTGAGCCCGCTTGGTGTGCGCGTCAACGCTCTCGACATTCTGATTCTCCCGCAACCTCTTCCGTCCCAGGAGCATCTTGCAAGTACCCTGTCCGGACCGCATGTGTACGGCAGCCGAATCTTCGGTCAGGATATCGTCGCGGCGACCAGTTTCACCCCGGACCCGGATAATCGGGAACGGTACCTTGTGTGTTCGCCGAACACGGAAGTACTGCAGTACTATGTCACAAAAATCGTGGACACGGTCGTCGCGGTCGAAAATTATTACCATCTGGTGATGCTGCCTTTTCAAGCCTTCTCCCGGGCGGTCGATCAGATTCACGACTATGAACAGCGGCATCTGTATCAGCGGGCGGTGCTCAGCGAACAGTTAGGTGCGTCCAACCCGCAGACCTTACAGAAATGGCTGACGGTGCTGACTCAAGACCTGCTCCAAGTCAGCCGCTTGGCGGAATCTATGCGCTACCGGTTGTCGGCATCCGTGCCGTATGACAGTATCGTGCGAGGCAACCTCGGCGCGATGCAGGAACGACCCTATCCCCCCCTCCGGCCGATATCCGAATCTATCTATTGGAAGATCACGGGTGTGACCGACGGATACCAGCAGCTTTTACGGCGGATCGATGCGATGGAGAAGGATTTCGAGGCGACGGTGGCAGTACTCCGCACGCAGATCGAGTTGCGGCTGCAGGAACAAAACCTTGCCCTTCAGGACCAGAACATTAAGTTATTGGCCAGCGTGGATTCCACCACACGCGGCCAGGCGATTCTCCAGCGAACCGTGGAAAGTTTATCCGTGATCGTCATTACCTATTACTTAACGGGACTGGCGCAGTATCTTTTCAAAGCCTTCTACGAAGCAGGCTGGTTGAAGAGCGCTACGCTTGCCACAGCCCTGTTCATTCCCATCGCGTTCGGGCTGTCGTTTGGGTTGATGGCTGTCGGTCGGAGAATCATCAGAAGGCGGATGTCGAATCTGGCCCGGCACTGAATTACCGGCTCCAGCCAAGCCCAAAAAAAGTCGCCAGATGAGCGGCCGCGTGCACGCGGAAGGATCGGCAGATCATCATGATAAGACAACTGGCTGCCGCACTGCCTCGACCTCCGGCAAGCCAGGTAGCCATCAGCCATCCAAGGGAAAGGGGAAGAAACGCCACAAGGAGATTAAATACCGCACGGCCCACTCCTAATTCTCGGACGGTCATGATCATGGCCGGTAGGTGAGCCATCTCTGTCCCCAACATTCGCTTTGCCTTCCACTGTCTGTTTCAGGTTGCTGTAAGGACTGTCGAGCAATAGCCATGCCGGGTTACGCTGCGGCCTCCAATTAAATACAGAAGTACGATCCCCAATGATTTCACACGTTCTGTCGGGCAACCGTGTACGGTTCTTCGGGCCTGCGCTGAACCCGGCGTGTCAAAATGATACAGAGCGTATCCGATTGGATAGACATGAGCCCGCTTGGTTCTCGATCTGGAGCGGTTCGGACATTGATTTGCGTGCTTGAAACAGGTATCCCTCACGAGGATAGCGGCGGCTGATGGAGTGAGGTGTCGATGGAACGTCGAGAAGCGGTCCGTTACGAAGTAGAACTCCCTTTTTCGTTTTCCGGAAGCGAGGTGGCGGGCGGAGGGATCGTGACGAGTCTGTCGCGAGACGGGTGCGCGGTCAAGAGCGACGAATCAGTGCCGGCGCACGCCTTTATCGCCCTCCGAGTACAGCTGCCTGAGCCCAACGCTCCGCTCAGGGTTGAGGTGGCTCATGTGCGGTGGACCAACATGTCGAGTTTTGGCCTGGAGTTCATCCACCTGCATGCCGAGGAACTGGAACGGCTGCAGCGGTTCATCCTGTGGCTGGGGACCACTCAAAATAATTAGCGGCGTTCGCGGTGAACAGGAGGCAGCTAATGAGAGAATGTGCCGTACCGGGATCAGGGAGATGGCGCAGACATGTTGACGTGCACATCCACATGCGACTCGTGGGCGCTGGCGGGCAAAGGAGGAAAGGGATGGGCGTTCACGACTGCTAAGACCGCCGACTGGTCCAATTCGAGATCCCCGGAGCTTCGTTCAACCTCTATGAGCTGAGCTTCCCCGTTGGTATACAGGCGAAAATGCACGATCGGCATTCGCCGCGCCGGAGTCGCCAGGCGAGAAGGCATCTCTCGGTCGATCTGTCGATGGATCATGCCGTTGACCATCTTCCAATATCCCGCTGTACTGTTCGGCATGGCGTTCCCAAGCAAGTCCGCTTCCTCCATCCGGTCTGCGAGGAACGTTTGCAGTATCGTCCCCTGTAATGGCGGCGGGTCTGCCGCCTCATACGACAGTCCATCAAAACGGATGATCGGCGGCCGCGAGCCATGGTCGGTATACCCGGGAACCGCCACCGTGACAAACACGGTTCTGCGCGCTCGTTCCTCGAAGTGCAATCCCCGTTGCCGGGCAATGGCGATATGCACCGGAGCTGCTTTCGGGGGACTCCCGATCGAAGCGGAGATCGGTCCCAAGGCGACGCTCGTGGCAAGAATCTGCCGGTCCGGATCCGCGACAAGCGGGCTGATTTGTTGGGCGAATGCGGGGCTCTCGAAAATTGCGACGAGCTGTTCGCCGCGTTCAGCCGCCTGTTCATGGACGTGTACGGACAGGGTGAGTCCGCGGTTCGTGGGCAGCGAGCCGAACAGCAAGGTGCGGGGAATATCAACGCGAATATCGATGGGCAACAGCGTCGATGAGGAGAATGCGGAGATCGGTGCCACCAGGGCGCAAACCGTCAGGCATCCGAGAACCATCGCAACTCGGTGGAGAACGGACAGCGAGGAGCGGAGTCCACGCGTGGCTGAGTCCGTCGGCTGGTGGGGGGACAGCTCGGATTCTCTTCGAAAATAAATGGGCATGCTTCGAAACCAGTACCACGGCTCGGCGCGGCGACCTAGCGATTTAAACAAATCGGCGTCGTGTTCGTCCAGGGCGCGGGAGGTGGTAGTAAGCGAGTGAATGGTGATATAGGAATAGGAGATTGGTACAAGACCATATCTTGTGGCGGGATCTATGGCGCACACATCATCAGCGTATGAAACAGCCACCCTGGCCGGCGGCTGCTTCTGGTGTCTCGAAGCCGTGTACGATCAGGTCATGGGTGTGGAATCGGTGGAATCAGGCTACATCGGAGGAGCGACTCAGCAGCCTACCTATGAACAGGTCTGCGGGGGAGGAACGGGGCATGCCGAAGCGGTGAAAATCACGTTCGACCCGGCGGTAATCTCGTATCGCGAGTTGCTGGAGATTTTCTTCACGATCCACGACCCTACGACCCTGAATCGTCAAGGAAATGACGTGGGAACGCAGTATCGGTCCGCGATTTTTTATCACACCGCGGCTCAGCGGCACACGGCCGATGAAGTCATCGCGGAGCTGACCAAAGAGAAGGTGTATCCGAATCCCATTGTGACCGAGCTCCAGCCGGCGGCGCAGTGGTATGAGGCCGAACCCTATCACCAGGAATACTTCGCGCAGAACCCGCTCCAAGGCTATTGTTCCTATGTTGTCGGGCCGAAGGTCGCCAAATTCCGCAAGCAATTTGCCGCGAAACTGAAGCATTAACCTCCGAAAATCCGGATGAAGCTGTTTTTGATATCCTGCAGGACATTCGGGTTCTGCTCGAACTGGTGCGGCTTGAGCAGGATTTCGGCTTGAGGCGGGCAGAAGGGCCATTCGATTCGACTCTTTCCTTGCACTTGAGCGATCATCGTCCCGTTGCCTTCATCGACCGGCCCATGCGTGACGATCAACGGATCTTTGGGATCGAGCATGCAAGTGTGTTCGTATCCGACGTTTTTGTAGCGGTCGGGCTCGGACAATTCCACTTTGTGGCTGCCGTTCGAGAACACTGTGTCCCCCTCCCTGATCGGTCCGGCGGGCGCCAGACTATACACGACCATCGGGGCCACGAGGATCACGGCAGCGGCCAGTCCAATCGACCAGAGAGGCGGCTCGGCCGGCTTGATCTCTTCTCTATCGGGAGTCGATTGGCTTGACATGGCGTAAGCCTATAATCTTGTTGCGCACAAAGGATGGGTTCGTCACACTAGCGCGCCTTGGCGACCCGGTGGCCGAGTGAAGACATCACTCGCTTTTTTCAGCAGGAAACGTCCTATGGTCTATTGTCCCATGTGCTCGGGGAATGCCAAGCGGGTCGGCCGCCATGGCTGGAAAGATTTTGTTCTCCATCTGGTCGGATATTATCCCTTCCGATGTGTCGTCTGCCATTACCGATTTCGCCTGCGCCGCCGGTCGTAACCGCGCCCCGGCTGTCGACCGCATTCGCTTGCCATTTAATAATAACGGGCGCAAAGCATCATACCAACGATCCGCCATGCGGCGTTCCCCTTCATCATTTGGATGCGTGCCGTCCCGGGTCATGGTCTCGACATGAAACCCGGTGCTGTGATCCACGGCTATCACGGGAGAGGAGCCGGTGGAGGTCGCCAGAGCCAGTTCCGCTATGCCTTCATTCAACTCTGCGGTCATCTGCATGGGTATGGAGTTGGAAGGAATAATCTGCGCGATCAATATCGAGACACGCGGATTCACTCGACGCAGGTGCTCAAGGATGCCGGCCAGATCCTCGAGCGTGTTCGCCGGTCCCTTGCCTTGCCATAAGTCGTTATGCCCGAGATGGAGCAATACGATGTCGGGGCGGGCATTCAGAGCCCAGACCGAAATTCGCGCAAGGACCTGATCCGTTCGCCAACCGCTGTGGCCCTCGTGATGGCCGTCGAAACCGGAGGCATCGAGCCGCTCCTCCGGCCGGCTGAGCTTCGAGCCGACAAAATCCATTCGCACACCATCTGCCGTCAGGCGTTGCCAGAGAAAGTAACGGTAACTGGGATGCCCGTTGCCCGATTCCGTGACGGAATCTCCAAGCGGCATGATTCTGACCGCAGCCCGATCCGCCGGAACACCGGCAGCGGAAAATGCTTCCCCGCCCGCTAGGAGCGTGCATGCCAGCACGCAAAGCACCAGTATTTTGTGCCGATCATTCCAGGGCTGGTTGCTCATCTCGATACGGCCCGGTCCTGGTGGCCCTAGTCGTCTTCTTCATCGCGGGCCCCAGCTATCGGGCTTTCGGTGTCCGTGGCGGAGCCGAGCGCGACAAAATCAAAGAGCTGCCGGTCAAGCAGCAGCGACGGCGCCACATTTGACAGCGCGGCAAAGAGGCTGTCGTTGGATCCCGGAAAGCGCTGATCCCAATCGGCCAGCATGGCCTTGACCTGCCGGCGCTTCAGATCGGTTTGGGAGCCGCAGAGATCGCATGGAATGATGGGAAAGGCTTTCAATTCGGCATAACGAGCCAGATCCCGCTCCTTCACGTAGGCGAGCGGACGAATCACGACATGGCGGCCGTCCTTGGACCGAAGTTTCGGCGGCATCGCTTTAAGCTTCCCGGTAAAGAAAAGATTCAAGAGCAGTGTTTCCAGGATATCGTCCCGATGATGGCCCAGTGCAATCTTCGTCGCCCCCAGTTCCCCCGCGAGCCGGTATAAATGCCCGCGACGGAGCCGCGAACACAAGGAACACGTAGTCGCTCCTTCAGGAATCAGCCGCTTCACGATCGAGTAGGTGTCGCGGGTCTCGATATGAAATCGGATTCCGAGCCTGGACAGGTAATCGGGCAGAACATGCGCCGGAAATCCCGGCTGCTTCTGATCCAAGTTGACCGCAATCAGGTCAAAGCGAACCGGCGAGCGACGGCGCATCGACAGCAGAATGTCCAGGAGCCCATAGCTGTCTTTTCCCCCGGATAGACAGACCATGACGACGTCCCCTTCTTCAATCAGAGCGTAGTCGGAGATCGCCTGGCCGACCTGACGGCACAGCCGGACATGCAATTTTTCGACGGCATTGCTTGAACCCGACGGGTGATCCGTGTGAGAGCCGGGGCGGTAGAGAGTCGTCATCGCCCTTGCATTGTAGCCTAGCGGAGGCAAGGGCGATAGTGACGAAGTGAAAAGTGAAAAGTGAAAAGTGAAAAGTGAAAAAGAAGACGGTCTAGCGAGCGACCGGCGCGCTGACGAGCGGCCGGTCTGTGAGAGCTTCGTAAGCATCCGAGACGGATGCGACGGGAGACACGTGCATGAGAAACGGGGTACGCCAGTCCGGGTCGGTCGCATCGGCTTCCTCAGGGATCAGGACGCGGTGCATACGTCCGTGTGCGGCGGCGGCGATTTTGTACGGAATCCCGCTCACGACCCCGATGTGCCCGTCATTCGTCACTGTCCCGGTCATTGCGCGGTCAAACTGCACCGTGTCGCCTTTGGCCAACGCGACCACCGTGAGCCCCACCATGGCTGAAAGGCTGTCGCCATGCAGCGTCATCCCTGGTGTATTGAAGGACAGAAAAACGCTCCAGGAGTCCGGATTCAATTGAGCGGCCCGCGCGGTGCGATCGATGGCCAACATGATGGCGCCTTGTGTCCTGTCCGAGAAATTGCCGGACGTTTCCTCAAAAATAATTTCGGTGCCGTGATGGTCCGCACGCCGCTCGAGGCCGATGACGACTTCAGCCACCACGCCGATCGGTTGGCTTTGAGTCCCCTGCATGGTGCCCAGAATATGGATCAGTTGCTCTCTCCACTGCGCAGCGTCCACATTCGCTTTCGCCAAAGCGGAGCCTGCAGTTCCGGCAAGAAGGAGAAGGGTCAGGAAGATAGGGGTGAGCGTCATGATCGTCATTGCCTGCTGTGTTCATCCACAGCGTTGCGATCTCTTGAAATATCTATCACCATTATTCAGGTTTTGCAACGAGTTCATCCCATAGTTCCGCCCGGCCGCGGCATGCGCGGTCGGTACGTACTTGAAGAGCGGTGTTTCACGTACGGGAGGGCGGGGAGATACCCTTGTTCACCGGGGCCATTCCCCTGGCAGGCTGGGCGGGTTCCCTTTGGAGTGCTATAGTTGAGAATGGGAAAAGGGCTTTCGACAGGCGCTTTTCTTCAGATCGGCACCGGACCGTATGGAATGGATAGTACAACATCGCAATCAGAGACCGTTCAAGGGGAGACCGCCAAAGAGCCGGAATGGGCGGAGTGGCCCGACGACCGGCTCCTGGACCTCAGAATGCGGGACCTTCGGCTCCGTATTGCAGGAAGCTTCTTTGAGGAACCGATCCAACAGCTGTCCCAAGAGCTGGACGCGCGGCAATTGCGGTTTCGTCCCTACTTCTGGCTGTCGGACGAATGGTTCACGCCGGACGGCATCCCGGGCATTGCGTTGCCGTTCTACCTCGCGCATCCCCGATTGGCGAAATTGGAATTACACGAGATGCTGGAGGTGGAGGGAGGGACGCGGGATTGGTGCATGCGAATCCTTAGGCATGAAGCCGGGCACGCGATTGAAAATGCCTACCTCCTTCGTCGCCGTCGCCGCCGCCAACAGCTATTCGGGAAATCCTCCAAGCCGTATCCGGATTACTATCAGCCGAAGCCCTATAGCCGCAGTTTTGTCCGATATCTCGATGTCTGGTATGCGCAGAGCCATCCGGACGAGGATTTTGCCGAGACGTTTGCCGTCTGGCTGGACCCGCAATCATACTGGACCGAGCGGTATAAGGGATGGCCGGTCATGAAGAAATTGCAATTCATGGACACCCTCATGCGCGAGTTGGCCGGAAGGGAATCGCTGGTGGCGACACGAGAGCAGGTGGATCCGCTTCGACGCATTTATAAGACCTTGCGGGACCACTATGACGAAAAGCGAAAACATTATGGGATCGGAGGCGTGCCTTCTTACGACGCCGACTTGCGCCGCTTGTTTTCGGACGATGCGTCCTACGCGCACAATCCACCCGCCGCCGGGTTTCTTCACCGGATCAGGAAGGAGGTTCGGCGCAAAGTCGCGGACTGGACCGGTGAGTACCAATATACGATCGATCAGGTGCTGCAAGGCATGATCGAGCGGTGCCAGGCGCTCGGCCTTCGCTTGACGACGACAAAAGAGCAGGCGAAATGGGATTTTTCAATCCTGCTGACGGTGCAAACCATGAACTATCTCCATACCGGCCGGCATAAGGTGGCATTATGAGGCGCCTTCGGATTCTCGTCCTGATGCATAAGGATCTCGTTCCTCCGGAGCAGTTGAACGGGCACAATCTGCAGACGGTCGAGTGGAAAACGGAATACGACGTTGTATCCACGCTGCGGAAGCTCGGCCATGAGGTGACCGCGCTCGGCGTGAAGAGCGATCTGGAAGTGATCCGCGGGGCGGTGGAGCAATGGAAGCCGCACATTGCCTTCAATCTCCTGGAGGAATTCGACGGCGTGGCTGTGTACGATCAGAACGTGGTGTCTTATCTCGAGTTGCTTCGAGTGCCGTACACGGGCTGCAATCCCCGCGGTCTGATGTTGGCCCGCGATAAGGCCTTGTCCAAGCAGGTCATGTCCTACCATCGTATTCCCTATCCCGAATTCATGGTGGTGCCGCTCCATCGCATGGTGCGGCGGCCCAAGTGGCTGACGTTTCCGCTCATTGTGAAATCCGTGAGCGAGGAGGCTTCCTTGGGGATTTCGCAGGCGTCGATCGTGGACGACGAAGAGAAATTGCGCGAGCGGGTCTCGTTCGTCCATGACAGTGTGGGAACCGGCGCGCTCGTGGAGCGTTATATCGAGGGGCGGGAGCTGTATGTCGGCGTCATGGGAAATGCCCACCTCCAAGTCTTGCCCGTATGGGAGTTGGTGATGGACCGCATGCCGGAGGATGCGAACCGCATCGCGACCGAGCGGGTGAAGTGGAGCCGCAAATATCAGGAGAAATATGGCATTCGGTCCGGCGAAGCCAAGAACCTGCCGGAAGGCGCCGCGGAAAGGATCCAGCATCTGGCAAAGCGTGTATACCGCGCCCTGGGACTCAGTGGTTATGCCCGGGTGGACATGCGGATGGATGCGGAAGGCAAGGTCTATGTGCTCGAAGCCAATCCGAACCCGCAAATTGCAGATGATGAAGATTTTGCAGAGTCAGCGCTGAAAGCGGACTATTCTTATAAAGACCTGCTGCAGGAGTTGCTCCATATCGGGCTGCGGTGGCGATCGGCCAAGGTCGCCTAGCAGCCGGCGCGGCCGTTCTTTCCTCATCACATTCAGTCATCCTCTCTGAAATGACACACCGATGAGGCGCTCGCCCGGTGACACCGGCGCAGGGCGCGCTCACATGCCCGCCTGAGAACCGCTGTGCGCTGATCGTTATGGGCCCCAGCGGATGCCGAACAGTAAGGCGACGCTTGTGCTGTCGTCCGGCACGGGCGGCGAGAGGGTAATGTGATGAGGATTCACCATCAGCGTGCTGGAAAAGGCGATGGTGGGACCGACTTGATATTCGAGAGACAGACCCAGAGGAATGAAGTGGCTGGTATCGTTTCGGTCGATCCGACCGGCTCCCCGGCCTCGGTCAAGATCCGCGTGAATCAGGCCGAGGCCGACAAACGGCACAAGGTTCACCCCGTTTGGGAAACGGAGGTGGTACTTCGCGGCGCCGGCTATCCCCACTTGTGTGAGATCACCGGCCGGAGTGAAAAGCGTCAATCCGCCGAACGAAAAGTTATGGTCGAGGTAATAGTCGAGATGGAGCCCCAAGGCAAATACGGACCCATCCGTCGTGCCCGTCCAAACCCCCAGATCCGTGCCGAAGCCCCAACGATTCTCCTGAGCGAAGCCCGGCCGCAAACGTATAGGAAGCAGATCAACAGCAGAATGCCGGAGCGAACGGCTCCGGCGAAAATAGTCGAATACCAACCCGGCATGAAGATTTTCCGATGGCCGCGGACTCTACCACAGGGCATCGAGGCCGGCAAGTTTGCGGCCCCGTGTCTGGCGCAAGGTTGTCAGTTGATGCGCGGTGCGATATTCTTGGACCGCGAACGTGAGATGATCGTGGAATCATGACGCCTGAAGAAGCAGCGCAAGCCTTGTACGCGGTGATGCCGCGCGCGATATCCCGAGAGGCTCTGGAGGAATACGGGATCGAAGCCACCGAGGACCAAGCTCGCGACCTCACCAGAGAGGTGCTGTCTCTCAATCTCTACTGGGTACGCGCGGCCATTGACGCGCATATTCCACGGCAGTACCGCACTGTTCTGTTCGACCGGCTGGCACAGCTCGTCCAGCAGGATTGGGAAACATTCCATCAGCATGACAGGGCCTGGGCCCACTATTTGACGGAATTCAACGAGCGGGAGTCGGTCTATCGACCTATCGGAAATGAGCCGGGAGGCGATCTCGCCGTTGCACGAGAGGCCGGTACGATCCTTGAGGACCAGGCGACCGTGTCGGCTGAAGACCGCGCCAAGGTGTTTGCATTTCTGGTCGACCATGTTCCGTTGGACCGCTATGGGGAGATTCTCGGCGCCGAACGATGAGGAGGACCTGCTCGGATCCTGGGCGGCTGTGAGTTACAGATATTCCCGCGACAGCACCTTGCCTCCCGGATCCAATTCGTAACGGAGTGGCGCTCCGGTTGGAATGTTGAGCTCCAGCACCTGCTCTCGCGTCAGTTGATCCAATTGCATGACCAACGCCCGAAGACTGTTTCCGTGCGCGGCGATGATGATGGTTTCGCCTTGCGCCAGGCGGGGTTGAATGCGCGCCTCATAATACGGCAGGACGCGCTCCGCCGTGTCTTTCAAACTTTCCCCGCCGGGGGGCCGTACGTCGAAGCTTCGCCGCCAGATTTTCACTTGTTCCTCTCCGAATTTTTTTGCCGTCTCGGCCTTGTTGAGCCCCTGCAGTTCCCCGTACATGCGCTCGTTGAGCGCCTTATCCTTTTCAATCGGAATTCCGGTTTGGCTGAGCACCTCCAGCACGATGCGCAGCGTTTCGTTGGCACGTGTCAGGACGGACGTGAACGCGCGATCAAACTTGTATCCGCGAAGTTTCTCTCCTGCGGCTTTGGCCTCTTCCTTTCCCTTCGGCGAGAGAGGAACGTCGACCCACCCGGTAAAGCGGTTTTCAAGATTCCATTGTGATTCCCCGTGTCGCAGCAAGACAAGTCGGCTCATGACGTTCCTCCGTGGCCAAATCGTTCGGATCGCGCCATAGAATACGCGATCCGCTATTCCGGCTGTCAACCGGGGATGTGAGCGGACGATACGCTCATGTTGCGCGATGCCGGCGAGATCGCCCAAGCATGAACGACTTGCATCCGACACGGCCCGCCGGTACGATGCCGCACATTCGTCCCCTCATCTACCGTGGAAAAGAACGATCAAACGTCGGCCGCTTCGGAATGGTCCAGCCGGGCCTGGGATGTGTTCCGCGAATGGTGGATGCATATGGGCCAACGCCTCCGAGTCCGCGAAAAGATGCATGCGTTCTTTCAGCAGGCGGCCGGCCCGGACCTGGTGCTGGAACGAGCGTATCAGCTCGGAGGACAGCTGGATTACATCTTGTTCGTGATCGTGCGGTATTGGGTCCCTGTGGTGCTGCCGCCGCCGGGACGCGAGCGTTTGACGAAGAACGATGCTGATTATTGGCTCGAGTCGCAGCAGGTCCTCAAAACCGCTGTCGCAAGACTTCGGGAACTGAAGCCTCTCATCGAGTTGCTGACGGCTCCGAACCCATTGGTCGGCGGTCAGGCCGTCAAAGGTTCGCCGGGCGCTCCAATCGTGGAGGTGGAACTGGCGAACATGCTGGAAGGGATCGCGGAAGTCGCGGGCAGCTACGGCGGTCCGGACTACACCTCGGTCGTCAAGAGTTTTGATCCGGTTCCCCTCCGCCAGACACAGCCCTTCAAACACAACAAGAAGAACAGCGCCGAGTTATGGGTGGTCTTTCTCTTGCGCGAACACTTTCGCGCGGTCGGCTTGGGAAAGGACCGGTATTGGCCGCTGGTCGCGAGTCTCTGCGCCGCTGCGGGCATCACGCAGCCGACGGGGGCAGCCTACGGGGCCGATGAATTGAAATCGTGGTGGCAGAAAAATTGGCCGCGGACCTATAACCAGCTGGAGCAGACACAATCGACGCCGGAGTTGAGCGGGGTGGCCTCCGAACAGGATTTTTCCTGGTTCGTCGCCTGGATTCAATGGCAACGGACGCAGATGCCGCTGCCGCCGGAGTAATCGGTGCCCCGACTAATCCGGTGCGCGATGCTGTTCGCAAAGGCGCCCCGCCCAGATATGGATCAGGCCATGCGCCGCACGATCCGACGCAGGGCGGCTGAACTCCGGATAGACAAATGGCGGTTCTTCTAGACGGGGGTGACGGCTGCGGGCTTCACCTTCGGACGGTCTCGATCGGATTCTTCCGGTGCGCTCTCCTTAAAAATCGTGATGACCATTGCGATTTTCAGCACGAGAAGCCCGACGCCGACCCAGACGACATAGGGCTGGACTCCACCGAGTTCGCCGAGCATTCGGTGGCGGTCGTCAGCGCCCGGCACCCGCTGGTTCTTCATCGCATCGACCTGCTCTTTGACGTGCCAGAAGTAGATATAATTGGCGCTTACGCCGGCCATGAGGCGCCACACAATGTCCGCGGATAGATCCTGGGTCAAATAAAATGCAATGACCGGCCCGATGGCATAGATCATCGCGTAGACATACATTTTTCGATACAGGAACCAGAGAAACGGTTCAAAAATAAATGCAGGCCAGTGCCAGCTGAGCGCGAACCGGGGACCGCTTGGCGTGGAAAATTTCTTGAATGTGGCCAGATATCGATCGGCGTTGGGCCCAATGAAGCCGCGCCACAGATCCTGTTCGGTCATTGGGGTGGGAGCAGGTGGAGGCGTGGCCGTCTCCTGCTGGTCCAACGCGGTTCCGCATTGGTGGCAGAACCTCGCCTCATCACTATTCTGCTGTTGGCACTGCGGGCACGTTTTCATGGATGACACCTTATCCCATCTGCCGTGAGTTCACGTCAAGCAATCCGGTGGAGATCAATCCGCCTTTGCACCATGGGGATTCGCCTGGATTTGTCCAAAAGCCCTTGAATTGTGTTGACAATCTCCCTATGCTAACTTCGCAAATTCATACGCGGACAGGATTGTAATGTTGACCGAAGAATTGCGGCGGCAAGCTGAACAATATCTCATGAATACCTACCAGCGACAGCCTATTTCCATTGCGAGAGGGCGTGGCGCGCGTGTCTACGATCTGGAGGGACGGGAATACATTGATTTCGTCGGCGGGATTGCGGTGAACGTTCTCGGTCACGGCCATCCCGACCTGATCGTGGCCCTTCAAAAGCAAATGATGCACCTGATCCATGCGTCAAATTTGTATTTGACCGAACCGCAGGTGCAGTTGGCGCAAATACTGGTGGATCATTCGTTCGCCGACAAGGCGTTCTTCTGCAATAGCGGTGCGGAAGCCAATGAAGCGGCGATTAAGCTCGCCAGGCGGTACGCTCATGAGAAATACGGCGCGAACCGGTATGAAATCATCACGATGAAGAATTCCTTTCATGGCCGGACCATGGCGACCTTGACGGCCACCGGCCAGGAAAAGGTGCACAAGGGATTTGAGCCCTTGGTTCCGGGATTTGCCTACGTCCCTTTCAATGATCTGGCCGCGCTGGAAGGAGCGGTTTCCGATAAGACGGCGGCGGTATTGCTCGAGCCCATCCAAGCCGAAGGCGGCGTCCATGTTGCGGATCGAGCCTATTTGAAGGGCGTGAGCGAACTCTGTCGTCAACAGGATATTCTGCTGCTCTTTGATGAGGTGCAGACAGGCATCGGGCGCACCGGGACATTGTTCGCCTACGAGCAGATGCAGGTCGAACCGGATATTATGACGTTAGCCAAAGGGTTGGGAGGCGGCGTTCCCATCGGCGCTTGTCTCGCAAAGGAACACGTCGCCCGGGCTTTCGTGCCCGGGTCACACGCCTCGACGTTCGGTGGAAATCCCCTTGCCTGTGCAGCCGGTCTTGCCGTGCTGCGCGTGTTGCTCGAAGGGAAGGTGCTGGACCAGGCGCAGCGCATTGGTGACTATCTGCGAAAAGGGCTGGAGGCATGCAAGGATCGTCATCATCTTGTGAAGGAAGTGCGCGGCCTGGGCCTCTTGCAAGGGATGGAGCTGGATATTGATGCCCGCACGGTCGTCGCTGATTGTCTTGCCCGGGGCCTGTTGATCAACTGCACCAGCGATCGGGTCTTGCGCCTGGTTCCTCCCTTGATCATCACCGAGCGCGATGTGGACCGGTTGTTGGACGGGCTTTCTCAGGTGTTCGGCAAGCGGACCACGTCACCCCATTAATTGTAAATTTGAAGCGGCGTACCATGTTGCGGCGTCCTGCACGGCGACCACGCCGAAACGCTCTCGGCAAGGATTTTTTGGAGCTGATGTCCGTCAGCCGGGAGGAATTGACCGGGCTCTTGCGTCTGGCTGCCGAATTGAAACTGAAGCAGCGGCGAGGGATCGTCCAGCACCATTTGCAGGGGAAGATGCTCGGTCTCCTGTTTCAAAAGCCGTCTACGCGCACCAGAGTGTCGTTTGAAGCGGGCATGAATCAATTGGGCGGCCAGGCCATGGTTCTCCCCATGGCCGACATTCAACTGTCGCGGGGAGAAAGCATCGCCGATACCGCCCGGGTGTTATCGCGATATCTTGATGGACTCGTGATTCGAACCTTCGACCACGCGATCGTGGAAGAATGGGCTCGTGAAGCCACGATTCCGGTCATCAACGGATTGACGGATCTGAGCCACCCTTGCCAAGCGCTGTCGGACCTGCTGACGATTCAGGAAAAAAAGCGCGGGTTGCGGGGCCTCAAGATCGCGTACGTCGGGGATGGGAACAATGTGACGAACTCATTGATTGAGGCGTCCGCCAAGATGGGCCTCTCCATCGCGGTCGGCTGCCCCCCCGGATATCTCCCCGATCAGCACATAATCGATTGGGCCCGCGCGGAAGCCCAAGAGACCGGAGCCGCGGTCGACATTCATCACGACCCGCACGTGGCCGTGAAGGACGCCGATGTGGTCTATACCGACGTCTGGATCAGCATGGGACGTGAACGGGAGCAAGCACGGCGGCTCAAGACACTGGCGCCGTACCAGCTGAACGAGCGCCTTCTGAAGCGGGCAAAACAGGACGCCATCGTCATGCACTGTTTGCCGGCCCATCGCGGCGAGGAGATCACGGCCGCGGTCTTGGATGGGCCGCAATCGGTTATTCTGGATCAGGCGGAGAACCGCCTGCATGTGCAGAAGGCCGTCCTCGTGCGGTTGTTATCGAAACAGAAGCAACGGACAGGGGGATCACGCGGGATGAAGGAAACAAGATGAAGCAATCGTCAATCAAGAAAGTCGTGCTTGCCTATTCCGGAGGGCTCGATACGTCGGTCATCCTGAAGTGGTTGCAGGAAACCTATGACTGCTCCGTCGTGGCGTTCTGCGCGGACCTCGGGCAAGGGGAAGATCTCGCTCCCATCAAGGCCAAGGCTCGGGCCTTGGGGGTCTCGAAAGTGTATGTGGAAGATCTGCGTGAAACCTTCGTGAAAGAGCATGTCTTTCCCATGTTGCGGGGCAACGCCGTATACGAGGGCAGTTACTTGTTGGGTACCTCCATCGCCCGCCCGCTGATCGCGCGACGGCAGATTGAGATTGCCGCGAGAGAAGGCGCCGACGCCGTCTCTCATGGCTCGACCGGCAAGGGGAACGACCAGGTGCGGTTTGAGCTGACCTATCTGGCGCTCGATCCGAAAGTGAAGATTATCGCGCCTTGGCGGGAGTGGTCGTTGCGATCCAGGCGGGAACTGATCGAGTACGCGCAACGGCACGGCATTCCCATTACGGCGACCAAGGCCAAGCCCTATAGCATGGACATGAATCTCTTTCACGTCAGTTATGAAGGCGGCATCTTGGAGGATCCCTGGGAAGCCCCGCCGGAGGAGATTTTTCATATGACGGTGTCGCCGGAACGGGCGCCGGCGAAGCCGCAGGAGATCGAAATCGAATACCAACAAGGCGATCCGGTCGCCGTAGAGGGAAAACGATTGCGTCCCGCCGCCTTATTGGCATATCTGAATAAGGTCGGCGGCGCACATGGAGTGGGACGTGTCGACCTCGTGGAAAATCGGTATGTCGGCATGAAATCGCGCGGCGTCTATGAGACGCCGGGCGGCACTATTTTGCATGCGGCGCATCGCGGCCTCGAATCCTTGACCATGGATCGGGAAGTGATGCATCTGCGGGACGGCCTCATCCCTCGCTATGCGGAATTGATCTACTACGGGTATTGGTATGCCCCGGAACGTGAACTGCTCCAGCGAGCCCTGGATGAAGCTCAGCAGGACGTCACGGGCACAGTGCGCGTGAGGCTCTACAAGGGAAGCTGCACCGTCGTGGGGCGGAAATCGCCGCGATCGCTCTACCGGCTGGATATGGCGACGTTCGAGGAGGACGAGGTGTACCGCCAAAAGGATGCGGAAGGCTTCATCAGACTGAACGCGCTGCGGCTTGCCATCAGGGCGCAGCGAAAGAAGTCTCGGTCCTGATGCCACGGGTAACTCGACACCGCCGATCCCATCCGAAGACCAAGGCTGCTTCCCGAGACCGTACAACGCCGAATGGTCCGCAAGGGCTTTCCGGCGGGAAGGCATGGAGCGGGCGGTTCACCGAACAGACCGACCGGCTTGTGGAGTCGTTCAGTTCCTCCCTGGCGTTCGATCGCCGGCTTTATCGCTATGACATCCAGGGAAGCATGGCTCACTGCAAAGCGATGGAGCGCGCCGGCGTCTTTACGACCAGGGAGACGGAAACGTTGCTGCGAGGGCTCAAAGCCGTGAACATTGAGTTCGAGGAAGGGCGGTTTCCGTTCGCGGCCGAGGACGAAGACATTCATATGGCCGTTGAGCGGCGTCTCACTGAACTGATCGGCCCGTTGGGCGGGAAACTTCATACCGGGCGAAGCAGAAACGATCAGGTCGCGCTCGATATCCGGTTGTATCTGCGCGACATGCTGGATCGAATCGGTCAAGCGCTCGCGGAGTTTCAGCGTGTGTTGCTGGCTCAGGCGCGGGAACATATCGATGTCGTCATGCCGGGCTATACGCATCTCCAGCGAGCCCAGCCGGTGTTGCTCGCTCATCACTTTCTTGCGTATGTTGACATGTTCGCCAGAGACCGGGATCGGCTACGTGATGCGCGGTCTCGCCTCAATGTCATGCCGTTGGGATCGGGCGCGCTGGCCGGCACCAATTACGCCGTGGATCGGGAGTATACCGCCCGGCTCCTCGGCTTCCCCGCCGTGACACAGAACAGCCTGGACGCCGTGTCCGACCGGGATTTTGCGGTGGAGTCACTCGGCTCGTTTTCGCTGATTATGATGCACCTTTCGCGCATGAGCGAGGAACTGATTCTATGGGCCTCCCAGGAGTTCCGCTTCGTCGAACTTCCCGACGCCTATTGCACGGGCAGCAGCATGATGCCGCAAAAGAAGAATCCTGACGTTCCGGAGCTCGTTCGTGGTAAAACGGGACGGGTCTATGGTCATTTGGTCGGCGTGCTGACGATTCTCAAAGGGCTGCCCCTCAGTTACAATCGCGATCTTCAGGAAGACAAGGAAGCCCTGTTTGATGCGGCGGATACGACGCTGCAATCCGTCACGGTTCTGACGGAATTAATGCGGCGGGTGCGGATAAACCGCGACGCGCTGGCGCAGGCGGCATCGGGAGGCGCCATGCTGGCCACGGAGTTGGCCGATTACCTGGCGGTCAAAGGGGTTCCGTTTCGAGAAGCCCATTCCATAGCGGGGCGGGTTGTGCGATGCTCTCTCGAACAGCATCGCGATCTTCAAGAGATGACATTGGAAGAGTTGCAGGGGTTTTCGAAACGATTTGAACACGATGTCTTGGGCCGCCTGACGATCCATGCCGCAGTCGAACGTAAGTCGCAGATCGGAGGAACGTCCAAGAAACGGGTGGAGGCCCGGATACGGGAGTTGGAAAAAGCCTTGTCATAAAAGCCTTGTCATAATGGGGCGGGCAGGGGCCGGGATGAGCGGCATGTGGGTTCTGTGTATCATGGCGGCGGCGTTGTGCGGTTGCGGCGTGGTCGGATCTCCCGTCGCGCCGGAAGATGTCGGCGTGGCTCCCATCATTGATCGGCAGAAAAGGCAGGAGGCAGGCGGCGACGGGCGCGGCATGCAAAAGTCTTCAGGATCTCCGGCGAGCTATCCGGGACTCACAGCCAGTGAAGGCGACGCGAGCCAATCGACAGATGGACTTCCCGTCCCTCCACTGCAATCCGTGGGCACGAAGCCATAAAGAAATTTGGCGCGAAAAACGACGAGGCCTTTCATTTTGACGCATCGTTTTTTGATCGAGAGGAGAACACCCATATGGAACTGATTCAACCGGCACGCCATCCCCTGGTCCCGGGAAAACTGCCGCAGCGACGGTTGTTGCTCCTGGATCCTTATCCCAGAAATAATCGCTATCATTTGACTGCCTCGGAACGCCGCGCAGTGTGGTTTCCGAAGCTGAGTTTGCCTACCATTGCGGCCTATACCCCGAGCAATTGGCAGGTGGATCTCGTGGATGAAGCGGTCACGGACATTAATTTCGAGCATGAATGCGATCTGGTGGGTCTGTCCGTGATGACCTGTTATGCGCCCCGGGCGTATGAGATCGCCCAGGAGTTCAAGAAACGGGGCATCAAAGTCGTATTGGGCGGCGTCCACCCGACCTATTGCCCGGACGAAGCGTTGCGCTACTGCGATGCCGTGGTGTGCGGAGAAGCCGAAGATCTCTGGCCGGAGGTGATTTCCGATTTCGAAGCCGGCCGGATGAAGCGGAAGTATGAAATGAAAGCGTTTCCTTCGTTGGAGCACTACAAGAGTCCCCGCGTGGAGCTGCTGAGCCCGGATGCCTATATGACGAGGCAATGCAGCTTTACCACGCGCGGGTGCCACTTCGATTGCGAGTTCTGCAGCGTCTCACCCTTCAACGGCAAGACGACGCGTCGCCGGCCGGTGCAGGAAGTCGTCAAGGAGCTCACGACGGTCAAGCAGTGGATTCGGAGCGAACTGGTGGACCGGATATGCAACGATTCCGCATGGCAGGCGTTCCTAACCGGGCTGCGCATCAGGCTGGGTATTGAGGACGGGACGATTTTCGCGTTCGTCGATGATTTGCACAACAGCAATCGCGCCTACTGCCGCGAATTGTGGTCCGCTCTGAAACCTTTGAATATCAAATGGGGGTGCCAATCGACGCTCTTTCTGGGCGACGACGAAGAAATGGTGAAGTTGGCATCCGACAGCGGCTGTGTCTCCGTATTCGTCGGAATGGAATCGCTGGACGAGGATTGCCTGGAGGAAACCAACAAGCCGTTCAACCGGGTACAGAAGTTCGCTCAAGAAATCGACATGTTCCATAAGTACGGGATTATGGTCAATCCGGGCATCGTGTTCGGCTTCGACAATGATGATGAAGCGGTCTTTGAACGAGCAGTGGAGTTTCTCACGAAGTGCCGCGTGGAGCTGGCCTACTTCAATGTGCTGACGCCCTTGCCGGGGACGGCGCTGTACGAGCGATATAACCAGGCTGGCCGTATTTTCGATCGCGATTGGGCGAAGTATGACGGCAAGCACGTGGTGTTTCGTCCGAGCCGGATGACACCGGAACAACTGCAGGAGGGATTCCACTGGGCCAACCATCAGTTCTATTCGTTGCCGTCCATTTGGACCCGCCTGTCGGGAACGAAGCAACGCCTTGTGGCGCGGCTTGAAATGAACCGGGAATTTCGCAAGCTGGTGAAGCGATCCTGCCCGAAGGGCACGCTGTCGCCGGTGGCCGGAGTACTGAAGAATTTACAAGCCAAGCTGCCTACGGTCGAAACCAGGCAACTGATTCCCAATGCGTTGCATGCGATCAAGCAACGACTCGATCAGACCGCCGGGCCGGCGCATGGATTGTGGCTCAATATAAAGGCCAAGCGGCATGATCAGTTGGCCGCCTTGGTTATCACCCTGGAAGGCACGCTGGATCATTTGAATGCGCAGGAATTGCTGAAACGGATCAAAACGGCGGCTGAACAGGCTCGGTTGGACATCATCATTAATTTCGAACACCTGAAACATGCCACGCCCGAGGCGTTGAAAGCGCTGTTGGACGGAGGGGCCGTGAAAGATGTGTTGCCCTACGCGAAAGTGCGGTATCAAAAATTCAGGGCGGCGTTTGAGGACGCCTTGCACGGGCTGTCCATGAGCGGCAGCGATTTCCTGAGCGAGGACCTCCAAGATGCATGATTTTCAGTACCGGCAGGGCGAGTTGTACTGCGAGGAGGTGCCGCTTGGGCGGATTGCCAAGGAAGTCGGCACGCCATGTTATGTCTATAGCCACCATACTCTCATGCGGCATTTCCGCGCATACGACAGCGCATTTCAGAGCATTCCGCACATTTTGGCCTTTGCTATGAAGGCCAACTCGAATCTGGCGATTGTGAAGTTGATGGCCAATGAAGGAAGCGGGGTCGACATCGTATCCGGGGGCGAACTGTATCGGGCCATGAAGGCCGGTGTGCCGGCCTCAAAAATCGTGTTTGCCGGGGTCGGGAAGAGCGCGGACGAGATCGCCCAGGCATTGAAGGCCGATATCCTCATGTTCAATGTCGAGTCATCGGAGGAATTGCGGGCAATTAATGACGTCGCGGCATCAATGGGAAAGCAGGCCCGCGTGGCGTTGCGGATCAATCCCGATATTGATCCCAAAACCCACCCCTATATTTCAACGGGCCTGAAGAAGAGCAAATTCGGCATCGGAGCCGATCGGGCAATGCAGGAATTTCGGCTGGCCTCCACGCTCTCGCACATTGACGTGGTGGGGGTCCACAAACATATCGGGTCGCAATTGACCGAAGTGACGCCTTTCGTGGAAGCCCTGAAAAAGGTGCTGGGCCTGGTTCAAGCCTTGAAAGATCAGGGCATCGACATCCGCTATATCAATATCGGCGGCGGGCTCGGGATTACCTATTCCGATGAAACCCCGCCGCAACCGAAAGACCTGGCTGACGCCATCTCGCCTCTGGTGCGCGATCTGAAATGCGTGCTCATCATGGAGCCGGGGCGCGTCATCGTGGGCAATGCCGGCGTGCTGTTGACGAGAGTTCTGTATACGAAAGACGGGGAAGCCAAGCGGTTTGTGATCGTCGATGCGGCCATGAACGATCTGATCAGGCCCAGCTTGTATGGCGCCTATCACGATATCCGCCCGCTCTATGAGCGCACCAACCAGACTCAGCGCAGCCTGGTGGATGTCGTGGGTCCGGTCTGCGAGTCGGGCGATTTCCTTGCGAAGGATCGGATGATGCCCGCCGTGAATGCGGGCGAGCTTCTGGTCGTCATGAGCGCAGGGGCGTATGGATTTGTGATGGCGTCGAATTATAATTCGCGGCCCCGCGTGCCCGAAGTGCTGGTCAAGGGCGGGGAAGTGCATGTGATTCGGGAGAGAGAATCTTACGACGACCTCGTGCGCGGCGAGCGGATCCCGGCCTTTTTATCCTGAGTTTTATCCCACTATTGCCGGTGAAGGAGTAGGTCATGTTCACGGGTTCATTGGTAGCGATTGTGACACCGTTCCGGAAAGGGAAGGTGGACGAGAAAGCGCTTGGAGAACTGATCGAGTGGCAAATCGTCAATGGCACGCATGGGATTGTTCCCTGCGGCACCACCGGCGAATCGGCGACTCTCTCACATGCCGAGCATGAACGGGTGGTGGCCTTTACCGTAGAGGCGGCGAGGCACCGGGTGCCGGTGATTGCGGGGGCCGGTTCCAACAGTACCGACGAAGCGGTCGCGCTGACGAAACATGCCAAACAGGCGGGAGCAGATGGCGCGCTCCTCATCACGCCCTACTATAACAAGCCGACTCAGGAAGGATTGTTCCGCCATTACAAGACGGTTGCCGACGCCGTGGACCTTCCGTTGGTCCTGTACAACATCCCGAGTCGCACCGGCGTGAATATGATGCCTTCGACGATTGCACGCCTCGTGAGCTGCCGGACTATCGTGGCAGTCAAAGAAGGCAGCGGTTCAGTCCAGCAGGCATCCGAGATTATTCAGGCCTGCGGCGGCAGGATGACGGTTCTTGCGGGGGACGATGTGTTAACGCTTCCCATTCTGGCGCTCGGCGGGAAAGGGGTCATCACGGTCACCGCCAACATTGCTCCTGGCGATATGTCCGGGCTGGTGAATGCCTTCCTTGCCGGCAGGATTGAGGAAGCTCGCCGGCTGCACTACAAGCTGGCGCCATTGTTTACGGCCCTGTTCTATGAGACGAATCCGATACCGGTTAAGGAAGCTTTGAGTCTGATGGGGAAGATAGACGGGGAATTGCGCCTTCCCTTGTGCGGGATGGCGCCGGACACCAAGCACAAACTGACAAGCGTGATGAAAGAGTGCGGGCTGCTCTAGCCCGCATTCTGTCGCAAGCAAAACGACATGCCGACGACAAAGGTGATCATTGCCGGGGCGGGAGGACGGATGGGTTGCCGTCTCATCTCGCTGGTACAGGGTTCCTCGTCGCTCGCGCTGGCAGGAGCGGTCGAAAGCAAGGCTCATTCAGCGATTGGACACGATGCGGGCGAGATAGCCGGCTGCGGACGTATAGGCGTGGCGATTACCGACGATCTTTCGGCTCTTCTGGCCGAAGGAGAGGTGATCATCGATTTTTCAACTCCTTCAGCCACCTTGCAGCACTTCAGGACTGCAGCCGACTTGCGCCGGGCCATGGTCATTGGGACGACCGGGTTTTCTTCTTCGGAATACGAGGAATTAAGGACTCTGTCCCGCCGGGCTCCATGCGTGTGTTCTCCGAACATGAGCGTAGGGGTGAACGTGATCTACAAGGTTCTTGGCGAGATGGCCAGGACCTTGGGAGAAGATTACGATATCGAGGTCATCGAGGCCCATCACCGGCTCAAGAAGGATGCGCCCAGTGGAACCGCCATCAAGATGGCGGACATATTGGCGAGCGCCGTGAACCGGGATTTAAACCAGGTTGCGGTCTATGCCCGCAAGGGATTGATCGGTGAGCGTTCTCAGAAGGAGATCGGGATTCAAACAATCCGAGCCGGTGATATCGTCGGCGATCACACGGTGTTGTTTGGGACGGCGGGGGAGAGAATTGAGATCACGCACCGCGCCCATAGCCGCGATACGTTCGCGAGCGGGGCGTTACGCGCAGCCCGATGGGTAGTCAAACAGCCTCCGGGATTGTACGACATGCTGGATGTGTTGGGTCTTCGACAAACCGGCTGATAGGATATTTTGCTCTGCCGCTTGAACTCATTATCCTAAAAGCGGCTGCCTCGCCCGGCCGGTCCTTCCAATCGCGGGACGTAAGCCCTGGATTCAATGGGATAAGGGGATTAAACGGACGCAGGTTGGCGGGCCCACATAGTTTCCGCGCCGGCTGGAGTAAGCTTCCTCGTCACTCTTCGGGCGGTCAAGGCGGTTCTCATCCCATGATAGACGGATAGCGCTCCCAGCGTCCACTTGGGATCAGGCGGAAGACCTCGAAAAGCTGCTTCAGCAGCCTTTCGCTCATCATGGGTGAGCGGTCTCGGCTTGCTCATAGAGGCGGGTCAGTGACGGGATGTAATGGGTCTCGGCTCGGGATCCGCTACCTTTCGACGACCACAATTCAGGCATGCCAAAACCGTGATCGCGAGACCTGCATCCAAATCAACAGCCCGCTCCGGCAACATTGTGCCGCGACATTTATCACATGTGTGCATATCTATCTCTATAACATTGCTCTGTAGGACAAGCCATCCACCTGAAGTACCTGGCATCGAGGTTAAAGGTCCCTTGATTTACGAGGGGAATGGGCCCTTCGGTCTTGATCTATGGCCATTCGGCCTTAGCTAACCCAGTAAGTGTACCTGGGTCTCCTTGGATAAGAACGGAATTGCTTGCATAGGTTGCGGTTTGAAAACGTGAGACCACTATGTATAGAATTATTATCATCCTGATATTGCTGACGATTCTTTATTTTCTGATCCGAAGCGCCATCCGCGCGTTACATGAAAGGGGCCATACCGCCAGCCGAAATCAGATCTCCGACAAACATCAGATGGTGCAGGATCCGGTTTGCCGGGTCTTTATCCCAAAGGGAGCGGCCGTGCAGGAAGAAATAGGAGGGCAGAGCTATTTCTTCTGTAGTCGCGAATGTGCGAAGGCATTCCAAAAACAACTGGCCGGTTAGCAGCCCGAATAACTATAGTCCGTAAACTTCTCCTCCTTATCGAAGAGTAGGGTTATTTGACATTCATGAGCCTTGAAATTGAATAACGGTGGTCCCGACTTCCCTCCGGCTATCCGATAATAGATCCATTTCTCGCCGCCGAAAAATCGGGATGTCTTCCCATCGGGCGGGCCCCAATTCTTTTCAAACCAGGCTTTGTCCTTCCCTTGCAATTCGGCGGGCTTAAGCGAGGCTTCAAGATACGGGTTATGGCTGCATGCAACGAACAGGAATGTCAGAACCATCGAGCAAGCTGACCGTCTCATACCGGTACTCCTTGAGCGTCGACCTGAAGGGTCGAGACTCTGCCGTGCCCATTGCGCGGCGAGGAATTCTAGCGTCGATCTTCTGAGACTGTCAAACATCCCGCAGCAAGTCGGCGATGGTTTGCCATGAAATACTGTTCACTTTAGAATAGGGTCGAAGTAAGGTCGTCCGCATCCACACGGTAGAAGGAACTCACGAAAGAAAGGACCGGTCATGAAACTCTACCTGGATACCGCCAGCGTCAAAGAGATTCAAGAAGGAGCCGCGCTCGGTTTGATCGACGGCGTCACCACGAATCCGTCTCTCGTGGTCAAGGAGGGCCGCAGTTTCCGCGAGGTGCTTTTGGAAATCTGCAATATCGTGGACGGGCCGATCAGCGCGGAAGTAGTCAGCGTCGAGGCCGATGGAATGGTCAAGGAAGGCCGTGAACTCGCCAAAATACACAAGAACGTGGTGGTAAAGGTTCCCTTGATCCCCGAAGGATTGCGCGCGACAAAAAAGATGGCTGCAGAGGGAATTCGTGTCAACGTCACCTTATGCTTCTCGCCGACTCAAGCGCTCTTGGCGGCGAAAGCCGGAGCGTGGTGCGTTTCGCCCTTCATCGGTCGGCTGGATGACGTCAGTTCCAATGGTATGGAATTGATTCGTCAGATCGTCACCATCTATCGAAATTACGACTATAAGACTTTCGTGCTGGTCGCGAGCGTGCGACACCCGCAACACGTGGTCGAAGCCGCGCTGGCCGGAGGCCATATCTGCACGATGCCCTACAGCGTGTTTCAGCAATTGGTGAAGCACCCTTTGACCGATATCGGCTTGAAGAAGTTTCTCGCCGACTGGGAAGCTCAGGGCCGAAAGTAGACCCATCATTGCCCATCGCGACGCCGGGCTCTCGGCTCGGCGAGGAGCGCGCGGGCCCGTGCGAACACGTGATGAAACATAGGTTTGGTCAGCTTGCCGGTAAAGGTGTTTTGCTGGCTCGGATGGAATGAACCGAGAAGACTGACGCTCCACGGCATGCGATACTCCGCGCCATGTTTAAATCGGGGCGCCGGCCTTGGCGGCGCCAGCCCCATGTCTCGACAAGCTTTCAGGTATTGATCGAAGGCCACCTTTCCCAACGCGATCACCACCCGTACGGCGCCGAGTCCCTGCAGTTCCCCGGTAATGTAAGGCCGGCAATTCGCAAATTCCTCAGGCAGTGGTTTGTTGTCCGGGGGGGCGCAACGGACCGACGCGCCGATGTAGCAGTTTGACAGGCGCAATCCGTCATCCCGATGAACGGAACGCGCCTGGTTTGCGAATCCATAGCGATGCAGCGCTTCATAGAGCCAATCGCCGCTGCGATCGCCGGTAAAGATCCTTCCCGTTCGATTGCCGCCGTGAGCAGCCGGGGCCAATCCCAGAATATACAACTGCGCTCGGCTATCTCCGAATCCAGCCACCGGCCTGCCCCAGTAGGTCCAGTCGAGGAATTGCCGGCGCTTGGTGCGCGCAACCGTCTCTCGATACGCGACGAGGCGGGGGCATCGACGGCAGTTAATGATCGTCTCATTGAGCAGCGTCAATGGCCGCATAGGCGAGCACTGTACCAGAATCGAAAAACCCGTTCACGCTTGTCGCTTCCCGACCTTGCTGATAGCATGATCTCCGGCCTTCACGAGGGGATAAATACCTATGCTCAGAGCTATCGTCGGAATGGTAATCGTCTGGTCCCTTGTTTTTCTATGCCTGCCGTTGTCGGGTCCGAGCCAACCGGCGGGTGATCATCGCAGCCCTTCTTCGGAAGCGTCCGCCGACGGTAGTCCGCGGAGTGGGGACTCCATACGGGCATCCGGCGCCGAATCATCCGAGCAGGATGGGACGCCGGAGGTGGAGGATCGCCTGGTGATCCTTCCGGAGATCAAACGCGAGGGCGAGCGGTTCTTTCTTAGTTCATTCAAATTGCCGGAGAAACTGACCTTTGCCGGTCAGTCGGTGCCGCTGGACAATTGGCAGGTACGTGAGCGGATCGAGTACGAGTTCTATCAATTCCTTGAGGATCAAGGCGAGAGCATTATCCTGGCGAAACGCACCGGACGTTGCTTCGCCCCTGCGGAAAGACAGCTGGCGGAAGCCGGATTGCCCGACGACCTCAAATACATGCTGCTGGTGGAAAGCAAGTGCATCGCGGCGGCGTATTCACGAGCGAAGGCTTCCGGCCCCTGGCAATTCATCAATTCGACCGGACGCCGGTACAAGTTGCACAGCGATCGATGGCGGGATGAACGCCGAAATCTCGAAATGTCCACGGAAGCGGCCATCAAGTACTTGCGGTATCTGCGGGAATTCCAGCAGGGAGATTGGTTCCTGGCGATGGCTTCCTATAATGCAGGCGAGGATCGGGTGCGAAGGTTGATGAAGGACCAGAAGGTCGGCGATTACTGGAGGTTGCATGGGCCGCGAGAAACCATGCGATATGTTCCTCGGATCATTGCGGCCAAAGAAATCTATTCCCAACCAGAAAAATATCTCGGCTTGACGAAAAAAGATCTGTACACTCCCCTGGAAACAGAAACCGTGACGGTTACGATCAAGGAAGCCCAGCGGCATCTCAGTGCTATCGCGCAGGAATTCGGAACATATTTTTTGGAACTCAAGATGCTCAACCCCGAGTTCACCAAAGACTTCTTGCCGAAGGGAAGTTATCAAGTGAAAGTCCCGCGCCAAACCTGCCCGAATCGCTGTTTCAGGCAAGACAAACCCTGACCTTCATGCGGATCGATGTCCCAGCCACTCGCGTCCGAGCCATCTTTTCAAGGCTCTTCAAGGCGGGACTGCATGCCGGCGATCCCTATGGCGCCATGCTTCGCAGTGCCAGAGTCGAGAAGGGAGCCTTGCGGGCCGGGCCCTATCGCTATCGACTCTCGGACTATCGCCGCGTCGTGGCAATCGGAGCCGGGAAAGCTACGGCCCGAATGGCGCAGGCCCTCGAGCGCGTCATGGGTTCGTCCCTGCAAAGCGGCCTGGTGGTGGTGAAGTACGGCCATGGCGGTTTGACGAAGACGATACAGGTCGCCGAGGCAGGACATCCCGTTCCTGATCAAGAGGGATTGCATGCCGGGCGGCGGATGCTCGAAATGGCCGGTAGATTGACCAAAGACGACTTGCTCATCGTGCTGGTGTCCGGCGGCGCGTCAAGTCTTCTGCCTGCGCCGGTGAATGGACTGACGTTGGAAGATAAGCAGCGTACCACTCAACTCCTATTGCGAAGCGGGGCCACCATCCAGGAAATGAACACGGTGCGGAAGCATCTATCTTCGCTTAAAGGAGGGCAATTGGCCGTGGCGACGAAGGCCCATGTGCTGACCCTTCTCTTGTCCGACGTTATCGGCGATGATATAGGGACCATTGGGTCGGGCCCGACTGCGCCGGACGACACGACATTTGCCGATGCTTGGGCCATCGTCCGACAATATCGCCTCGACAGGACCATTCCTCACTCCGTCCGGCGCCACCTCCTGCACGGGCTCCAAGGCCGCGTGAGAGAAACGCCGACGTCCAGATCGGCCATCTTCAAGCGGGTAGACCATTATATTATCGGCGGGAATAGCGCAGCCGTGAATGCGGTGTCCAAGGGGGCGCTCAATGCAGGCCTCCAGACGATGGTGGTAGGCTCAACGTTGACCGGAGAAGCCAAGGAGGTGGCCAAGGTCTTTGGGGCCATGGCTCGCGAGGTCGCGATCCGAGCGAGACCGCTGCGCCGGCCATGCTGCCTCCTGGCCGGTGGGGAGTTAACGGTTACCGTATCCGGAAAGGGGCGAGGAGGGCGCGCGCAGGAGTTTGCCCTTGCGGCGGCCGGCGAGATAGCCGGCTTGAAGGATGTCTGGATCGCGGGGTTTGCGACGGATGGTTCGGACGGGCCCACGGATGTCGCCGGAGCGGTCGTGAATGGAAATACCGTGGCCGTTGCCAAGCGCAAAGGGCTTGATGCGACGCTCGCCTTGCTTCAAAACGATGCCTACACCTTCTTCCAAACGGCAGGCGGTCACATCACCACGGGCCCGACCGGGACCAATGTCAACGATCTTTACCTCCTCCTGGCTCTCTAGGTAGTATCCTTCACATGGCCGTTTTTCTCCAGGTGCTGGAGAAGTGCGTCGATCCCGCCCTCGCCGGAGGCAAGGCCGCGGGATTGTCTCGTCTGATTGCTGCGGGCTTTAAAGTCCCTTCGGGCATCTGCCTTACAACCGCCGCATATCAGGAAACTTGCCGGCAAGCTGGAATCGACCTCGGATCTACATGGAAGCTTGTACGAGAATCACCGCCTGATCGGCGAACTCAAATTCTGGCAGCGGCTCGGGTCCGATTAGCAGCCGTTCCCTTCCCTCCGGACTGGTCTCACGATCTCCACATCGCGCTCCAGAGCCTCCTCCGAGAGCCGGCTACGCTCTGGGCCGTCCGCTCCTCCGCCACCAATGAGGATGCCGCGGATGCCAGCAGTGCCGGCCTCTATAGAACGGACCTTGGCGTGAGCATCCACGATGTTCCGTTGGCTATTCGGCGCTGTTGGGCGTCGCTCTGGGAGGAACAGGTTTTCTCTTACCTCAATCGAAATCGCGCAACGGACCGAGCGCCGGCCATGGCTGTCGTGATTCAACGGATGATCGCCGCCCGCGTGTCCGGCGTCGCCTTCTCCCGGCACCCGGTGAGCGCCCGCGATGAAATGCTCGTCAATGCGGCCCCGGGCCTGGGTGAATCATCGGTCTCGGGACGGAGTGTGCCTGATGAGTACGTGGTCTCGCGTCCAGAAACCGGTTGTGCCGGCAAGGTGTTGGGACGCCGTCTTGCTCGGAAATCCTCCATGATGATTTTGGGCGCGAACGGTCCTGTCGTCGCTCAATTGACTGAGGCCGAGAGCCTGCGTCCCTCGCTCACGGACCAAGAGGTCGTGGTGCTCGCAAGCGTGGTACAAGAGGTGGAGTGGGTGCTCGGCCAACCGGTCGATGTGGAATGGGCTTTCGATCAACATGATCTGTGGATCCTTCAAGCCCGGCCGGCTTCAAGTCAAGGCGATGCGGGCGATGTCCCGAATCAGCGGTACGAGTGGTCCCGAGCGAATTTTAAGGAGACGCTCCCGGAGGTGCCGAGTCCGCTGAGCCTCTCCTTTCTGAAGCAATTCATGGAAGATTTCATCCTGCGCCACTACCGTGAACTAGGGTGCGTGATTCCAGCCGGGCTTGGAGCCGTGCAGACCGTCCATGGTCGTCCTTTCATCAATGTGACGCTTCTTCAGTCCTGTCTGGCGCAGCTTGGAGGGCAACCGGAGCTGGTGACCGAGCAGATGGGAGGAGAGGGCCGGGTGGCCCGGGAACTTCCGGCGCGGCTTCCTGTCTGGAAATTTGCGCGCGCGCTATTTGGAATGCATCGGAAGATTCGCCGCGCCCTTCGCGGCGCGACGGAATGGTTCGATGATCTCAAGGAAGCCGCCTGCGCGCAAATCGATGGCGCAATAGAGGATCTGCCGGCACATGAGGTGCTGCGGCGGATGGAATGGTTGGGAAATTACCTTCGCGAAGGAGAATGTACCTTCGCCATTGTGGCGGCGGTCGGACAGGCGCAACAGGTCTTCGGCCGGTTGCTTCCGAAGTGGCTTGGCGTCGAGTGGCGTTCCATGTTGAATCAGGCGCTGCAAGGTCAACATACCATCATCAGCGCGAGACAGGTTCGACGGTTGAGTGAGATCGGGGAACATGCTTGTCATGAGGCGAGAGCCAGGGCCTTTTTTCTCGCCGATCCATGGAGGTCGGATTTGTACCGGGCTCATTTGCAGGGAACCGCCTGTCTGGCTGAGTTGGATAGATTTTTGGCGGAATTCGGGCATCGGGCAATCGGGGAATCCGATATCATGTGCGCGCGCTTCGCCGAGAATCCCACCTATCTCCTGGAGATTATTCGGCGGCATATGCTTGATGCCGCGCGCGAGACGACGGGACAGGCGGGCAGGCGGCAAGAGCGGGACCGCGTAGCCGCGTTGGAGCTGATTCGGCGGCGTCTCGGATGGAGGTATGATCGGCGGCTGATATTCGATTGGTGGTATAGGCGTCTATGCCGAGCGTCTGTCTTGCGCGAGGCCAATCGGCATCATTTGATGTACTATGCAACGGCAATGCGGCGGCTGTCCCTCCTGCTCGGCAGAAGACTCACGGAGACAGGACGTTTGTCTGCTCCGGATGATGTGTTTTTTGTCACCACGGAAGAATTCACGGAGTTAGCGCGCGGCGCCTCTCCGGTCCGGGACTGGAAGGCCCTTGTCGCCGAGCGTCGGGCGCTCCATCATAGGCATGCGGAGAAGACCGTGCCGGATTTTATCCCGGCTTCAGGAGATCGGCCTTCGGACGCCGGAGAATCGGAGGAACCGGGCGGCCGATGTCTTCGTGGTATCTCGATCAGCGGGGGAACGGTTGAAGGGCCGGTGGTTGTCGTGCGCGGCGGACGGGATATCGCAAAGGTCCGACGCGGCGATATTGTCGTTGTTGCGGTGATCGATCCGGGGATGGCTGCGATGCTCGGACTGGCCGCCGGCCTGATCGCGGAAATGGGAGGCACCTTGTCTCATGGAGCCATCATCGTGAGGGAATATGGGATTCCCGCGGTCGTAAACATCCCCCGCGCCACCGAGCTATTGAAGGATGGAGACCGCGTAAGAATCGATGCCGTAACAGGGCTGGTGCAGCGAGACCCGGCTTGACCTTTCTACGCATTTCCCGTAGGCTAGATTGATTTTTCTTGTTTTTGCAATCCTTAAGACTTGGAAGCCGCTCAGCCGGCATCTACGACCTCCCCTACCCCGATGATGAATCTGCTCCCTTCACGTTGGCTCGACCCCGGATTGGGACTGGCGCTTATCATGACGGCGGCCTTGCTGTGGATGCTTGTCCGCCTGCGCTGGCGCGCTCACAGTCTGCCGAGCGACGTCGTAGAGCGCCTGCATCGAGCCGAAGTTCTATGCGAAGAGCTACGGCGGCGTTTGGAGGATGAACAGTTTCTGGCGGGTGGCCTTCGACAGGAGTTGGCCCGGTCGCAAAGGGCTTGCGCCGTGGCGGAAACAAGAAGCGATGAAGCCGCAAAGCATAGTGAGCAGCAAAAGGCCCTGCTCCATGAGGCACGGCAGGACCTTCAGTCTTCGTTTCAAGCTCTTTCGGGAGAAGCGCTCAAACGGAACAACGAAGCGTTTCTGCAACTGGCCCGCTCGTCGTTTGCGACGCTGCAGGCCGAAGCCAAAGGAGATCTCGGCCAACGGCAGCAAGCCATTGATGAACTGGTCAGGCCGCTGCAAGATCAGCTCAAGCGGTACGAAGAGCAAATCATCCAAATCGAACGAACGCGCCTCCGCGACCATGGAGGACTTGAACAACACCTGAGGCTCATGGCTGAATCACACCAGCGTCTGCAGCAGGAGACCGGAAATCTGGCAAAGGCTCTGCGCGCGCCGGCGGTCCGCGGCCGATGGGGTGAGATCACGCTGCGGCGGGTGGCCGAGCTGGCCGGCATGATTGCGCAGTGTGATTTTATCGAGCAAGCGGTCGTCAGGCAAGAAGATGGATTTGTTCGGCCGGACATGGTCGTGCGGCTTCCAGCCGGTCGACAAGTGGTGGTAGATGCTAAAACGGTCTTGTCGGCATATCTGGACGCTCATGAATGCCAGGACGACGGGCAGCGGCGCACTCATCTGATGCGGCATGCCGCCCAGGTTCGATCCCGCATGGAGGAACTGAGTCTCAAAGCCTATTGGGCTCAGTTCTCGCAGGCGCCTGAATTCGTTGTACTGTTTTTGCCCGGCGAGCAATTCCTGGCCGCCGCGCTCGAACAGGACTCCTCATTGATTGAAGATGGGTTCGCGCGCGGGGTGGTCATTGCGACGCCGACGTCCCTGGTGGCGCTCCTGCGGGCCGTTGCGTATGGTTGGCGGCAGGAGCAGTTGGCCGAACATGCCGCATTGGCCGGCAAGTTGGGCAAGGATCTGTATGAACGGATGGCGGTGCTGGCCGATCATTTGAACGATATCGGACAATCGCTTGCCAAGAGCGTTCAAGCGTATAATAAAGCGGTGTCTTCATTGGAAACGCGCATCCTTCCGGCCGCCAGGAAATTCAAAGAACTCGGCGTGTCATCGGAAAGGACCGTTTCGATACTTGATTCGGTTGATGTTCTTCCGAGGAATTCGGTTTTCATTGAAAGAGAGAAGATGCTCTAATTACT
>DASSBQ010000309.1:0-2508 GCA_035698625.1 Nitrospiraceae bacterium | reverse complement strand
GGCATTTCTGATCAGCGCGGCCCGCGCGGGGGCTCCGCGGACGTTCCGGCTGGCTTCAATCACAGCGAGTCTTTGGGTCGCCCTTCCTTTCTTAGGAGCCAGGACCCAACTGGTGAGCTTGGCCGGGATTGCCCTTGTACTATGGCTCTATCATCGTATTCTTCGTGGAAGAGCGTCCTTGATTTGGCTGTATCCGCCGTTGTTTCTCGTATGGGCAAACCTGCACGGCGGATTTACGGCGGGATTGATCCTTTTGGGACTGATCCTGAGCAGCACTGTCATCCTGCGCACCCTCGGCTTGCGATGGCCCATCTTCTGCCGGTCGGACGAACCGCTCCTCTCGGGAAACCGGCTTGCATTGCTGGCCGGGTCCTTCCTCCTGTCCTGCGCAATGACTGTGATCAATCCCTATGGGTGGCGCCTGCATGGCGAAATCTATGAGTCACTGACCGATCGGCTCATGCTTGAACAGTTGCGGGAGTGGCAGCCGGTATCGTTTGACGGATGGGCGGGGACGGCGTTTGGGCTCTATCTCATCTTTCTCTCCGGTCTGGCAATTGTGTGGTATCGTCGGATTGAACCGATTCGATGGATCCTGCTCGCAGTCACGCTGATATGGTCGTTCTGGCATTGGCGAAACGTGACCATTTTTCTGGTCGTCGCCGTGCCGCTCGTCGCGGATCTATTCCAGAGCTGCGGACTGTGGATCCTGCGGCTCTTGCGACCGAGGCGGCCGGCGATGATGGCGTTTGGGACGACCATGGCAGCCGCCGTTCTGCTTGTCTCACAGGGCGGAGACCATCTGGAGCGTATCGTGTCAGCGGGAACAGAGCCGGCGCGTTTTTTCAGGCAGACCGAATACCCTATTGAAGCCGTCGAATGGATCGAGTCTCATCGGGGTGAGACAGGACGCCGGCTCTACAACGATTATGGCTACGGCGGATTTCTCTTATGGTGGATGCCGCATGAAAAGGTTTTCATCGACGGCCGAATGCCGGCTTGGCGAATCGGGAGCCGTCAAATCTTCCGAGATTATTTGCTGATCAACAGCGGCGGGCTCCGGGCGCTCGAACTCTTGGAGAAGTATGGCGTTGATTGGACGTTGATGCGGGAGGACTCGCCTCTCGCTACAACTCTGGCTCACACTCCGGCCTGGCAAGAGCTCTACGCGGATCGAAAGGTTGTGATCCTGCGCCGCCGTTAGGGACGCGAATGCGACGGCATTATGGCAGCGACGTTCGTTCGATCGGATTCAACACGAGGTCGCCGGCGGCGGAGGAGCGGTGAGGACACCTATAAAGGCCTCGAGCGATGCGTCGCCGAACCGATAGGAGGCTGTGAAGCATGACCACCCCGTCCCGTAAGGGACGTACTTTCGACCCCGGCTGGTCCGACCAGTTGACGGGTACTTCATCGATGCGATAGCCCCGACGTATCGCGAGGTAGAGCAATTCCAGATCAAAGCCATACCCATTGATTCCCATCACGGGGAACAAATCCTGCGCCACCATCTTTCGAAAGAGTTTAAAACCGCATTGAGTATCTTGGATTCCTCGCAATCCCAGCCGTTGGACGGCCGCATTAAATAGTGAGCCGAGGATGCTGCGGTGCAGACGGGCATGGACGGTGTACCGGCTGTCGCGCGAGGCCAGGGCACGCGAGCCGATTGCAATGTCGGCTCCTTGGGTCATGGCCTGTTCCAGGCGCTCGATTTCCTCAATTGCGGTGGCGCCGTCCGCATCGGCAAATAACTGGAGGCGGCCCTGAGCGGCCTGCATGCCCAGTCGGACCGCAGCACCTTTGCCCGCATTGCAGCCGGACCGGATCAATCGAAGTTGACTCAGTTCACCCGCCAGCTTGCGGACGACCTCCGCAGTGCCGTCCCGGCTGCCGTCATCGACTACGATGATCTCATACGGCAACCGGCGATTGCCCAGATAGGCGCTGATGCGGATCAGGAATGAAGGCAGGCGCAGAGCTTCGTTGTACGCGGGAATGACAATGGATAGGTCTGGCCGGCTGGAACTGAATCGTTTCACGGGATGCCGACTCCGGTTGTGGACGACCACACGTTTCGTTCGGCCCGCTCGTCTCTGTAGAGGCTGTCGAGCGAAACCTAGCCCACTTTTGATGCGAAAGCAAGATCTGATCTCGGGACTTGACACGTCTATGGAAGGGGGGCGATCGTTACCTGAGTCGTTCCACCCGACTGCATGGATTTCGGGAATGCAGCAACTTTGACGATGGTCTGTATGCCGGCCGGTGACGCCCGTGGTGTGAAGGATCGCTTTCCCTGCGGCCCCGCTGGTGGATGGAACGGCTCGTATGGAGGTGTGCCATGCGCAGCTGGATTGGTGTGTCCCTTATTCTGGTATCGGCGACTGGGTTGCTTTCGGGTTGTGCCTCCCAGCATCCTCCCAGCCGACTCGAGCAGTATCTTGGCCAGCCCACCGCTGTTTCATCCCTGGTTCCACTCCCCGCGGACCGGCCGGTCCGCGCTTCGCTGGT
>DASSBQ010000308.1:0-5683 GCA_035698625.1 Nitrospiraceae bacterium | reverse complement strand
CGATGGCCAGGGAGAGTTGTTGGAAGATTTTCGAACCGACATTCTCGGTTATTTGGGCAGCAGACCGGATTATCAGGACCTCTACAAACGCGCGCTGATGGATCGAGACTATCGACGAACGGATGCAGAACTTCAACAGATGATTCAGGAAGCGATTCGGGCGCGCGAAGCCCTAGACCACTTGGCGCAGGATCTTGGGCACTTCAATCTTGAGAATTATCGGAATCTCGAAGGGCGGTATACCTTGACAGAACTTGGGGAGTGGGTGAGGAGAACGATTCTAAAGCTAGGTGGCGGCGCCATTCCGGCCGGAGAGTTCTGGACCTTTATCTGCCCTGAGGCGTTACAGCGAAAATATCGGCTGCTTCCTCGATATGACCAGATGTGTTTCGATCGGCCGTTAGCTCTCCGGACCCGAGGTAGCGAACTGGGAGGTATCGGACACCCTCTCGTTGATGCTTTGCTGGAGGAGGCGCGATCTGCCGCCGTGACAGGAGATGTGGCTGAGCTTGGCATAGGTTCGTTGTGTGCGCGTTACTTAGTGAGGCGGCGTGATGAACGCGGAATGATTCAGAGTCGGATCCTGACCTTATCCTATGATGCCCAGACGAAAGAAGTCAGAAGCCTCTCTCATTTCCTGACGAGTGAAGGACAGCAGACGGATGCGGCCGCCTTCGATCTCAGCGAAGCGCGAGCCGCCATTGAGAGTTCGCTGGAGGCGGAAATCAATGCTTGGATTCCCAGCCGCCAGGGCCGAATCGGATTGAATATTTCGCTTGTCGGTCTCCATTGCTGACAGACAGGAGAAGAAATCTATTACTGTCACTCCGATACATCCGTCCCTCCGGCACGATGCAGCTGCAAGCCGGATGCGCGCATCTATTGGTCATCGGAGCAGTCCTTTCAATGGCGTGAGATATCGTCGTCTCTATTATTTCGTATGGATCTGGTTCTCGGTCGGCCGCGACAAGATCCCGTCGAGTTCCGCCATGTCCGCCTCGGATAGCCGCCAACCGGCTGCGGCGGCATTGGCTTTCACTTGCTCCGGTGATGTCGCGCCGGCAATCACCGATGCGACGGTCGGTCGGGAAGCCAACCACGACATGGCCAATTCAACCAGTGTGCGGCCCCGCAACCTTGCGAACTTCAGCAGCGATTCCACCAGCAGCAGATTCTCTTCCGTGAAAGGCTCCGTGCCGAATTGGGATTGAAGGCGGCTTCCTTGCGGCGGCGGCTGCCCATGGCGATATTTGCCGGTCAAGAGGCCGCTCGCGAGCGGGAAATAGGGGATGAACGCCAAGCCGGCGCGGCGGCATTCCTCCAGGACGCCATGCTCTGGTTCCCGGTGAAGCAGGCTGTACTCGTTCTGCACGCTGATGAACCGGGCCGCCCCTGGGCGGGTCGCCTTTTCCGCGGCGCGCAGCTCGTCTGTCGAAAAGTTGGAGCAACCGATCTCGCGCACCTTGCCGGCCCGCACGAGTTCATCAAGTGCGCCGAGCGTGTCGGCAATCGGCGTTTTCGGGTCGGGCTGATGAAGTTGGTAGAGATCCATGCAATCGGTTCCCAGCCGGCGCAAGCTGTCCTCGACCGCTTGCCGGACATAGTCCGGTTTCGCCCCGGTCCGTTGCTCATCCACCTGCATGCCGAATTTGGTGGCCAGCACGATATCGTTCCGGCGGCGTCCGAGTGCGCGCCCGAGAAATTCTTCGCTTTTGGTTTCCCCATAGATGTCGGCCGTGTCGAAAAACGTGATGCCGGCGTCGAGCGCAGCCAGGACCACCGCGGCCGTGCTGCCTTCATCGAGCCGTTTTCCGAAATTGTTGCAGCCCAGGCCCACCACCGATACGGTGAGCGATCCGATTCGTCGTGTTTCCATAAGGCTCCTTCTTCACGCGTGCTCTTGCGTTGTTCAAATTCAGGGTGACCGGCTTGAAATCAGGCTCACGGGGGCGTGGATTCGACCGGCATGCGCGACACCAGGCGCCGCAGCATCCGTTCGGAACGGATGACGCCGCTCAGGCGCCGCGAATCGTCCTTTTCTACGACCGGCATCCAGTCGACGTCCTGCTTATGCATGAGCTCGGCGACGGCAAGCGGCGTCTGATCCGGGCTAACAGTGGCCGGATCACGAAGCATGAACTCCTGCACCTGGGTCGCCGGCCCGCATCCCTGCTCAAAGGCATTGAACAGTTCTGTCTTGCCGACGATCCCTTGAAGGCAGTCCTGCTCGTCCACCACGCACACAGAATCGAGCGCCTGTTCGTCAAACAGGCGGACGGCCTCTTCGTACGTATCCAGGGGAAAGAGACGATGAACCGGCGCTTCCATCAGAGTCGGGAGCGGTTCCTCGTGCAGGACTCGCCACGCCCGATGCAACCGCGGATTTGACCTGGCGCGCTTCCATCGCATGGCGTCGGTCAAGAGAAGGCGGAAAGGCGCCAGCGAGCCTGAGATTCGGGAGAAGACATCCTTGCCCATAACCAGCGTATCCACCGCCGTGCGCGCTCGGACAGTAACGGCACGCGGCCGGTTATCCAGCAACGCCATTTCGCCGAAAAATTCACCGGAGCCCAGCACGGCGACGACCTGAGTGGGCCGGCCTGTCTCGTCGCGGCGCAACACCTCCACTTCGCCCCGATCAATCACATAGAAATGCGTCGCCGGTTCATCTTCAAGGAAAATAAAATCGCCGGGACGGTAATGGGCCCGGGAGATCCGCTCGGTCTGATTGGTTCTCTCGAAGGCCAGATCCCGCGGAAACAGAAGTTCCCAGGTCCAATCGAAGGCGATTTTGACCCGGCGGGACCAGGACGGAGACTTCAAGAGATAGATGGTCCGCCAGAGCCACCAAGCTGGAAAGCCCGACAGGCGCACGCCGAGGATTTCGGCCACCGCGTTCTGCTGGCCGATCCCACAGAGCTGGCCCAAGGGTTTGTAGGAAAACGGATCCGTCGGCTGTCCCACCAGTGCGCGCAGGATGTTTTTGGCGGTCTGGTGGCCTTGCCGCTCGGCGAACTGTCCCGTCGCCGGCGAAATGTGATTATCATGTGCATTGATCGTCCACGCGCAGTCGCCGACCGCCCAGACGTTCGAGACGCCTTGCAGCCGCATGTCCGGATCAGTGATCAGCCGCCCCTTCTCCTTCGGCGCATCGAGCCACTGTACCAGTTGCGGCATGGTATTGCCGATCGTGCACACGATCGTCCCGCCGCGGATCATCCGCCCGTCCGCGAGGCCGACGCCGTCGGGAGTCGCCAGCTCCACACGATGATCCAACATCATCTGAATGCCGGCTTGTTCCATTCGCGCCCGCGCGAACTCCCGCAGCGACGGGCTGACTTCCGGCAGGATCTGACCCCGGGAGTGGATGAGCGTGACGGTGACATCCTCGCGTGCAAAGTTGCGATAGAATCGCGTACTGTCGCGCACCAGATCATTCAGTTCGCCGGCCACCTCCACGCCGCTGAATCCGCCGCCGACGACCACAAACGATAAATACCAGCGCCGCCGCTCGGGATCGTCGCACACCTCGGCTTTCTCGAGCTGCTCCATCACGTGGAATCGGAGGGACATGGCATCGCCCATCGACTTCAATGGAAAGGCATGCTCGGCCATGCCCGGCACGAGCGTCAGGTTGACGGCGGCGCCGCAGGCGATCACGGCTTGGTCGAATGTCATGCGCCGCAGACGGCCGTTGTAGCTTTCGTATTCCACCTCCGATGCCGCCGGGTCGATGCGGCGGATTTCCTCGGTGCGGCAATGCACTCCGGGCAGCATTTGACGAAGCGGCGCGGTCACGGCATCGGGACCGATTGTCGCTGCGGCCACCTCCGCCAGCAGGGGATAGAACACCATCGAATTTTCCCGTGAGAACAGCACGATCTCGCAGGTGTCCGGCGAGAGTTTCTTGCGCAAGGTCCGGGCGGACTTCACCCCGGCAAATCCACCGCCGATAATTATGATTCGCGTCATACCACATGAGTCTCCCTATGAAAGGAAAGTATAGGTGCGCGCCGATCCTTATGCGAGATGGAATGTGCGGCGGGCGACGCCGCTGCGGGTCACAGCAAAGGAGACAGAAGTCTCGCCACCGAGTCGCGGAACCGGATCACGGTGTTCCGCTTCTCATACTCCTTCACATTGAATTCGGTACAGTAGGCCAGATCCCGCTCGAAGTCCCGCTCCAACTCTTGGGCGTGCTGCTCGCTGTAGAGCACCGCGTTCAGTTCATAATTGATGCTGAAGCTGCGAATGTCAATGTTTGCGGAGCCGATCGAGCAAATCTTGCCGTCGATGCTGATGGTCTTGGCATGCAAGTAGCCCTTCTCGTAAAAAAAGACGCGGACGCCGCTCGTCACGACATCGGCGATATAAGTATTTGCCGCCCAATCGGGAAGCGGATTGCCGGACGGCTTGGCGCTCAGCATGACTTTCACATCGACGCCGGACATGGCGGCCGCGCACAAGGCTTCGGCAAGGCCGGCCTCCAAAATAAAGTACGGAGACTGGATGTAGACATGCTGCTGTGCCGAGATAATCATGAAGGAGTAGAGTTGCCGGATCGCCGCCCATTGCGAATCGGGCCCCGAGGTCAGAATCTGGACCGGCACCCCGCGGGTCGAGTTTCCGGCCGCATGGTCCGGGAAATACGCGGCGGAAAACAGGTTTTCCTTCACGGCGTTGTACCAATCGACCATAAACACCGCCTGGAGAAGCGCGGCGGCTTCTCCGACGATGCGCACCTGGGTATCGCGCCAGGAGTCGAAACCCGGTCCCCCGTCGATGTGTTCCTGCCCGATATTCATCCCGCCGGTATAGCCGATCGATCCGTCGATCACCGTGATCTTGCGGTGGTTGCGGTAGCTGATGGTATGAAACCGGTAGAGGGGCGAAGTCGGCGCCATGCGGACACCAGCCGCTTGAAGATCCTTGATATAGGCGCTTGTGAGATGGGCACGCGAGCCAAGCGGATCGTAGAGCAGGCGAACTTCGATGCCCGCCTTCGCTTTCGCCTTCAAGATGTCCTTCAATTTGTCGGTAAACGGGTCCGCGCCCCAGATGAAGTATTGCAGATGAATGGAATGCCGTGCGGCGTCCATGTCCCTCATCAGGCTGGGATAAAACCCGGCGGCGTCTTGCAGGAGCTCCACCTGGTTCCGGTTTGTCAGAGCGGAATTGGAATTGCGCCTCACGAGTTTCATCAGTTTTCTGCGGGCGGCGCTGTCCCGCTCCAGTCGGGCAATCTCCGCATCCTGACGCGACAGCATCCGCGACAGCAGAGGGACGGCGCTCGGTTCAAGATCCTGCCGCAGAAGCTCGTTCTCCCTGCTGAAGGCTTTCCGGTCTCTGCCGAACAGCACATAGATCAACACCCCGAGCCCGGGAGCAAAGATAAACACCAGCATCCAGGCCATGGTTGCTTGCGGTCGCCGATTCTCTAGAATAAGGAAGACGCCCATCCCGAGGGCGTAGAGCGCCAGCGAAGTCGTCAGGATCGTTCCCAGATGATCAATCAGCATCCGCTTTCCCGAGGTCTTTCGTTATTTAACACGGCTGTTTGGGTTTCGTTCAACCGGTTCACGGCCCATGGCCTCTCGTTGCCTTCGTCGCGTCGCGATCGGCCGGCTTCGGCCGACGACCGTGAGAACCTCAGATGAGCAGGTTGCGGCGACGAAGCCTCACA
>DASSBQ010000307.1:0-10518 GCA_035698625.1 Nitrospiraceae bacterium | reverse complement strand
GGAAAGTGTTTCTCGATCGCATGACGGATTTATCCACCTTGACGCAATTGGAAGAATTTGAAAAGTTCTGGCAAAAGCAACCGGCCAGCGCCATCTAAATTGACCGCCCTCACCGGTTTCCTGTGAAATCCCTTCTTCGCGTACTCTCATATCTCAAGCCCTTCCGCGGGCTGGCCTTCCTGACGTTCTTCTTTGCCGGTTTGGCGACCGCTTTGGAACTCGTTCCGCCATATCTGCTGAAGGTCGTCATCGATGAGGTGATCGAGGCCAAACGGCCGGATCTGCTGGTGTGGGTTTTGGGCGCGCTCTTTGCCGCGTATCTGTTGCGGAACATCTGCACCAGCTTGCGGGTGCGGTTCAATAATGCCCTCGAACAGAAAGCGGTGCACACACTCCGAACGCAAGTCTTCGGTGCTCTTCAACGCCTCTCACTCAGCTATTTCGAAAACCGTTCGACAGGAGAGATCATGAGCCGGGTCACCAGCGACACGGAGCATGTGGAGCGCATTTTCGTCGACGGGCTGGAGGGGCTGCTGACGGCGCTGCTGACCTTGGCGGGCATCACCGTGATGCTGTTCGCCCTCAATTGGAAGCTGGCGTTGCTCTCGATGGTGCCGATCCCGGTGCTCGTTGTGTCCGCCACCTGGTTTACACGACGGGTTCACGGGTATTACCACGAGATCAGGGAGAGCGGCGCCCGTCTGAACGCCTACCTCCAGGACGCGCTGTCCGGCATCAAAGAGACGATCGGATTCGGCCAGCATGATTATGAGCGGGACCGCTTTAATCGGCTCAGCCAGCAGTACAGCTCCAGCAATCTCCGCGCGATGTTTCTGTGGTCGGTGTACTGGCCCGGCATGGTCTTTGTCGGGAGTGTCGGGACGCTGCTGATCGTCTGGTACGGGGCCGGGGAGGTGCTATCCGGGCGCCTCAGCGTCGGAGAGCTCGTCATGTTTCTTTCGTACCTGACATTGTTTTATACGCCGATTAACCAGATTCATTCGGTCAATCACATGTTGCAGCACGCCCTGGCGGCCAGCGAGCGCGTGTTTGAAATCCTGGATGCCACTCCCGACGTGCAGGACCGTCCCGGCGCGATCGTTCCTGTGGAGCGCCTCCGAGGCGCCGTCGAGTTTCGCGGCGTGTCGTTCGGATACCGGGATGAGGTGGCCGTGCTGTCCGAGGTCAACCTGGTGGTTCGCGCCGGTGAGCGGATCGCCCTTGTCGGGCCGAGCGGAGCAGGGAAAAGTTCTCTTTTGAAACTGCTCCTGCGTTTCTACGATGTCCGGTCGGGCCAATTGTTGATTGACGGGCATGACGTGCGCGATCTTCCCTTGAGCTTCCTTCGGACCCAGATCGGCCTCGTGCAGCAGGAACCGTTTTTGTTCAACGGCACCGTGAGGGAAAATATCGTTTATAGCGATCGCGCTGCCGATCATGCGCGGGTGGAAGCGGCGGCGCGGGCAGCCCGCGCCCACGACTTCATCACGGATTTGCTGGACGGCTATGATACCTGGATCGGGGAACGCGGCGTGAAACTGTCCGTCGGCCAGAAACAACGTCTCTCGATCGCCCGGGTGCTGCTCAAAGACCCGCCGATCGTCATTTTTGACGAGGCGACTTCCAATATCGATACTGAAAATGAGCAGAAGATTCGCGAGGCGGTGCACGAGCTGACGGCGGGCCGGACGACTTTCATTATCGCGCATCGGCTTGCTACACTGCACGATGTCGATCGAATCGTCGTTGTCGAGAAGGGGCGCATCGTGGAGGAGGGCGTGCATGAGGAACTCATGCGCTACGGCGGGCTTTATGCCGGCCTGTATGAGGCGCAATTTGAGATTTGAGCTGAGCCGGCTTGATGTGTCCGGCCGGCGGCGGACCCGTTGGCCAGCCGCCAGCATGCCCTTCGGGCCAAAGTCCCGCCGGCAGAAATAGGAGACGCGGCACGATGGTGTTGCTGTATGAAAACGATCCGTTGGACTCTGAAGACGCCCGGGGGCGCTTCTATCATGTGTGCAGGGGACGAATTGATCGCAACGAGCTTATGCTTCCCCCGGAAGACCACCCCTATGAGTGTCCGGCATGCGGGGTCGAACTGGAGCGTGAAGATTTTTGGATCGCGCGCCAGAAGGGCTCGGTGTAGGGAGTAGACGCAATGGGAAGCACGGGACGGCGAACAATATCGGTCATGCGCGGCTTGATGATGCTATGCGACACTTGCTATGACGAGGTTATGCTCGAAAAGATCGTCGATCAGCGTAATTTCGTGGCGGACTATGAGACTCTGTTCGATGTCATCTGTCCCGGGTGTCTCGACATCAACCGGCCGTTGATCGACGACATGCTGGGAAGCTCGGAATAAAGTTCCCCCCCCTCGCCCGCCTGGCGAGGCCATCACCGGCAATTTTGTCCGTCAAAGTACTTGCACGGTGTGTCCCCGGACGCGAATTTCCACGTTTTCAGCAAGGGCGCCTGTCCCGGCCTCATTTCCACGACAAAATCCGCCAATCCGGAAACCGGCAATGTGTCGAGATGAGGCTTGGCGGCATCCGGAACCTCCACCCAAAATACCGAACCCAACGTCGAGATAAGAATCCGATTGTTCTCCTTGTCCACATGGATGACCGGACTATAGTAGGCTTTGTCCTCCGCTGACGCTTGAAGTGGCGCACTGATAATGAGGAGCATGAGGGCGATAAACGCGACGGCGATATGCGGTCTCATGTGCACACTCCCTTATGGTTGAGGTGACGGCGCATTATGGCACCGTCGGTGCATGAATGGTAGAGGATTTCTTGGGAACGAACCGTCGCGGGATTACTCGATCAGAACATCGGCCGGCGTGACGCCGCCGTTCTTGATCCAATAGGTGCGGACATCCGGATGATCGGCGTTCATCAAGGACACGAGGAGATAGGCGGGAACGGGAAGATTGATTTGCTGCCAGACTTCTTCATAATCACTCGCTATTTTGATGTCGGTGGTCGAGGGTCTCGCGGGATCCTTGGGATGGGAATGGTAGACCACTTGAAGGTCGAGGCCTTGCTTTCGGATATCCTTCTTGGCGTGGGAGAACTCCAGCATATCCATGACGAACGCAATTTCAGCGCGCTCTTCCGGTGAGAGTCGTTCCAGATGCGCGGCTTTGTCGGGATCAAACGGCGATTGCTTTTCAATGCCGTCCATCGCGACGATATTCCGGATGCGATACAGCTGAGTCACCTGCTTCCCTCGGCCGGCGAGCAGACCGCAGCACTCGTGCGGCGCCAGTTCACGCGCGTGCGCAATCATGTCGTCTACGATGTGTCGGGGAATCGTCAGGTCCGGCACGTCAGATGCGAGTTACCGCCTCCTCCAAACTCCACGCATTTCGTAGAGATACCACACTCATCAGACAAACTGCTACGGGCGCTGCTACATACTTTGGATGCCGGCATCTGCTTCCTTGACATCACCAGGGAAGGAGATGGTCAATCGCTCAAGAAGGAAGCGAGCAAGCGGCGATTCCAATACACCAGCTATTGAACGAGTTCAAAAACTTCTGTATCAAAGGTGGGTTTGATTCAGAAGATTGACGCATCTCTGTCGACTAAACCTGGAAGTTGCAAGAATCGATTCTTTTAGCAAACAAATGAAGAAACAGGTCTTGGGATCAGAGGACTAACGGTCAGCGTGTCGGCGCTCTTGTCCAATATAGTAGGTGAATAATTCCTTAGCGGTGAATAAAGGAGCCATCATGAACGGTCATCTTGTGCTTGACGCCTCGCGAGCCAGTCTGTCGAGTACTCTGTCGTTTCCGCAGATCGTGCGCAACCTTCTCGATGCAGGGGTGGAGTATTACCATGTAGACTACATCTCAATGCGCACCGCTTACTATGGGACAGAAGGGGATGTCGTCGTCTGCCCGATTACTTATGAAGACTTGCCATCGGTCGCACTGGATTTTGACGCTCGGGCATTGCGTGAAGCGATTAGGGATAGTCAGCAGAAGGGTCAACCGTACCGTGAGTTCTCCCGGCGTGCCCTGAAGGCCGGTGTGCAGAGTTACTTTGCTTTTTTACGCGGACAGCGGGTTACATATTTGGGACGGCAGGGTGACGAGCATACCGAATGGTTCCCAGGCGCCGCTGCGAAACCGAGTCAATAAGGTACTGACTTAGCCACGATTGAGGTGGGTCGACGGCGGCAACGGATCAAGATCAGAAGCGTGTATGAGCGGGACGCATTCCTTTAGCCGCCCGCGGGCCCTTCAGCCTACCGGCGGCTGGACGCCGCTCTTCTTGCATTCGGCATGCATGCATGGGCAGCGGGCTCCTGGCGGAGGGGCCGGAGCTTGCTCGCATTCATCGCTGCAAAAGGAACTATGTGGCGGAGCTTGGCAGGTGCAGGCTTGATGCCCACAGTTCTTCGGATAATTTATGGTTGGTCTTGGTGTCGTTTTCTTCGCCAGGGCTTCGTTGGGCCACTGTGAGCGGGCGCCTACGCTGATCAATCAGAGAGAGCAGGTGACCTCGTAGTCGCTGCCCAGATCGGTAATAGTCGGATGATCGCCGCAGAGTGGACAGGTCGGGTCCTTCGGCCGCGACAGCTTGCGGAACTTCATATCCAACGCGTCATAGATCAGCAATTTATCCGCCAGCGTTTCTCCGATCCCCAGGATCTCTTTAATAGCCTCGGAGGCCTGGAGAACGCCGATCGTTCCCGCCAGGACACCAAGCACGCCTGCTTCCTGACAATTCGGGACCAGCCCGGCCGGAGGCGGTTCCGGATACAGGCATCGGTAACAAGGGAATCCCTCATGCGGCTTGATGGTCGTCAGCTGTCCTTCAAAGCGAAAGATGCTCCCCGAGATGAGGGTTCGTTTCCCGAAAAAACATGCGTCATTGACGAGAAAACGCGTGGTGAAGTTGTCGGATCCGTCCAGGACGATGTCGTAGTCCTGAATCAATCCCAAAATGTTCGAGGCATCCACGTGATACTGGTAGGTCTTGACGGTGATATCGGGATTCACCGCCACCAGAGTCTGTTGCCCGGATTCGACTTTCGGCTTGCCGACGGTGGCGGTCGAGTGAAGGATCTGGCGCTGCAGGTTCGACAGATCGACCACGTCTCCGTCCACGAGCCCGATCGTCCCGATTCCGGCCGCGGCGAGATACAATCCCGCGGGAGAACCCAATCCCCCCGCTCCGATGATCAGCACCTTGGCGCGGGACAATTTTCTTTGGCCCTTACCGCCGACCTCATTGAGGATGATATGGCGGCTATATCGCTGAATCTGTTGATCGGTGAATTCCATAAGACCCATCATCACTGGTCGTTCATGAAGGTGAACGCATACACGAATCTGAGAGGCGCGTCACGAGGCGTAGTTCACGCCTTACTCTACGACGTTGAGTTCGATAGGATCCACGACGCATCCTTTCGTGCGGATGCCCTGGATCGCGCGCTCGATTTCTTCAGTGTCGCCGGTCAGTTCAAGATCCATCCATCCGGTGGTTTCCCGCACGTCCGCCCGCCTGACGTTGGTCACCACCTTGTATTCATGGCCGATCTCATAAATGATCGGCTCCTTGATTTTATTCTCCGGAAACCGAATATGGAATCGTAGGCTTGTCATCGTTATCCTCCCGCAATGGCGGGCACGATCGACACTTCATCGCCGTCTTTTAACGAAGTTTCCTTCCCTTTGAGGAAGCGAATGTCTTCTTCATTGACATAAATATTGACGAACCGGCGCAACTCGCCCTTGTCGTCACACAACCGGTCTTTCAAGCCGGGATAAATAGTATCTAAAGAGTCGATCATATCCGCAATGCTCGTCCCTTTGGCTTCTACTTCGCCTTGCCCCTTGGTCAAGGGCCGAAGAGGCGTCGGAATCCGAACCTTAATCATGTGTCACCACCACCATGCTTTCCCATCGCGAACGTTTTCTGGAAACTCACCAAACTGGGCTGAATGCGGAACGGGCGGCCGACGGCATCTACCACCGCCTCCTGCGTTTTCAGGCCGTTCCCGGTAATATAGGCCACCGTCACGTCGGTCTTCTTGATCAGTCCTTGTTTCACCAGTTTGCGGAGGACCCCGATCGTCACGCCGCCTGCCGTTTCGGCAAAGATGCCCTCCGTCTGCGCCAACAACTTGATCCCTTCCACCACTTCCTCGTCGGAGACGGCGTCCATCGCGCCCTTGCTTTCCGCGGTCGCCTTTAATGCATAGTAGCCGTCGGCAGGATTTCCGATTGCGAGAGACTTGGCGATGGTCTTCGGTTTGACCGGCTTGAAAAAGTCCCGCCCGTCCTTGTAAGCCGTGGCAATGGGGGAGCAGCCTTCGGCTTGTGCGCCGTTGATCTTCGTGCGGACATCCTCGACGAGGCCCAATGCTTTCAGCTCATGCAGCCCTTTCCAGATCTTGGTCAGGAGTGAGCCCGACGCCATGGGAATCACCACCTGATCGGGAGTCCGCCAGCCCAACTGTTCCACGGTTTCGAAGGCCAGCGTTTTCGAGCCTTCCGCATAGTATGGCCGGATATTGATATTGACGAAGGCCCAACCCTGTTCCGCGGCAATCTCGCTGCAGAGACGATTGACATCATCATAGTTGCCTTCGACTTCGACGACATTGGGTTTGTAAATAAGATTACCCAAGACCTTGGCTGCTTCGAGGTCGGCGGGGATGAACACGTAGCACTGCATGCCGGATGCCGCCGCGTGCGCCGCAACCGAATTAGCGAGGTTGCCGGTCGACGCGCAGGCGACCGTCTCGAATCCCAGTTCACGTGCTCGGGTCAGTGCGACGGACACCACGCGATCCTTAAATGACAGGGTCGGGTGGTTCACCGTATCGTTCTTGATATAGAGCTCGTCCAAGCCCAAGAAGGCGCCCAAATTCTTGGCGCGCACCATGGGCGTGAGCCCGGCATGAGGACCCACCGGCGAACCCCCTTCGACGGGCAGCAGGTCGATATAACGCCACATGCTTCCGGGGCCGTCCTCGATCTTCTTCCGCGAGATGCTTTTCTTGATCTCGTCGTAGTTATATTTCACTTCGAGAGGGCCAAAACACATCTCGCACACGTGAATGGCTTTCACGGGATATTCTTTGCCGCACTCCCGGCAAATAAGGGCTCTCATCTTAGCCATAACAACACCACCTGTTAGTGACCGTGGGCCGGCATCGAACAACCGGGGTTGATGTCCCCCTCTTCGACCAATTCCGTGATGGTCGGGGACTCGCCGCAGAGGGGACAGTCGGGATTTCTTCGAACCCGGATTTCCCGGAAATGGGTGCGCCGGGCATCGAAGTCGAGCAGGCGGTCGGTCAGCGGGCGGCCGATTCCCAGCAGAAGTTTCAACGCCTCCGTGGCCTGTAGGGTCCCGATAATGCCGGCCAAGACGCCGATGACCCCCGCTTCCTGGCAGGAGGCCACCAGACCCGGCGGGGGAGGAGTCTTAAAGATACACCGATAGCAGGCCGACTTCTTGGGAATGATCGTCGTGAGGCGGCCGTCGAACCGCAGAATGCCGCCATGGACCAAGGGCTTGTCGGCGAAAAAGCAGGCGTCATTGATCAAGAACTTCGCGGGAAAGTTATCCACGCCGTCGATGATGACATCGTAATCGGCAAAAATCTTGAGGGCATTTGACGCATTGAGCCGTTCCTCATAGAGGCGCACCTCAACATCGGGATTGAGGGCCTGCACCTTTTCCTTCCCTGATATGACTTTGGGTCGGCCGACATCGCTTGTGTGGTGCAACACCTGTCGCTGGAGATTTGACAGATCGACCACATCGCTGTCGATGAGGCCGATCGTGCCGATTCCGGCCGCCGCCAGATATAGAGCGGCCGGCGATCCCAAGCCGCCGGCGCCGACCAAAAGAATGCGGCCCTTGGCAAGTTTCTTTTGACCCTTGCCGCCGACTTCCGGAAGCAGGATATGACGACTGTAGCGGGTTATCTGTGATTCGGTGAATTCCATGGTAAACGGATGCTGAAAAGGATCACCAACTTTGTTCTCGGGAAGATCGAATCCTCAACGCGCCTGAGGGGAGCACGCCTGCGGTTCAATCTTGCCTGCGGCCTCGTTGGATGATCTTTTTGAGCATCTACTCCTTTTGCGCCGCGATACCTTTTCAAATGTTGAAGTACTTTTCGATGCTGATGTAGCGCTCTCCAGTATCGCACAAAATCGTGACGACGTTTTGACCGGGGCCCAGTTCCTCCGCTACCTTCTGGGCGGCAAAGACATTGGCTCCAGATGAGATGCCGACCAACAGGCCTTCCTTCTTTGCAAGCAGCTTGGTCGTCTGATAGGCCTCATCATCGGTGACGGTCAGCACACGATCGAGAATCTTGCGATTCAGCACTTTGGGAATGAACCCGGCGCCGATGCCTTGAATCTTGTGCGGCCCCGGTTCTCCGCCGGAGAGGACCGGTGATCCCGCCGGCTCAACGGCGATGACTTTGGCCATTGGGTTGCGCGCCTTGATGGTTTCGCCGCAGCCGGTAATCGTGCCGCCCGTGCCCACAGCCGCCACAAACGCATCCACCTTTCCGTCCAACGCTTCGAGGATTTCCGGTCCGGTGGTGGTCCGGTGGATCGCCGGGTTCGCCTGATTGGAGAACTGATCCGGCATGAAATAGGACGGATTCTGAGCAATAATACTCTCGGCCTCCTTGATCGATCCTTTCATTCCTTCCCATGCGGCCGTCAATACCAACTGAGCTCCGTATGACGACAGCAGGCTCGCCCGCTCCATACTCATGCTTTCCGGCATGACGAGAATCAGCTTATATCCGCGAACCGCTGCAACCAGAGCAAGGCCGATGCCCGTATTTCCGCTGGTCGATTCGACGATTGTTCCGCCCGGCTTTAACTTCCCTTGCCGCTCAGCCTCGTTGATCATGTTAAGGCAGGCGCGATCCTTCACGCTGCCGCCCGGATTAAACGATTCCACTTTGGCGTAGATGCTCGCGGTTCCCGGTTTGCTGAGCCGGTTGAGTCGAACCAGCGGCGTCTTACCGATAAGTTCGGTGATTTCTTTATGGGCGGCCATGGTCACCGACCACCGCCCATATAAAATAAGAACTCCACCTGATCGCCGTCCTTCAAATGGGTCGTCGCAAGATGCGTGCGTTCGACCATTTGATCATTGACTTCCACGGCGACCATTTGCGGTTCAATGTTCTTGGCTTTCAGAAGATCAAGGAGGCTGCCCCCCATCACTTCCTCTGCTTTGCCGTTTATCGTTACCTGCATGCACGCTCCTGCTGACCGATAGGAGTTTTAAGAATTTCAAGACGTTAGCAAAGAGAATCAATCCTTGTCAAGGTAACGACCAAGGCGGAGGTCAGCGTGCGATGCGTCCTGGATCTTGCTCCACCGGCTACTGCTTTCTTGACTTTCGTTGTCCGTCGCTTACAGTATGCGATCGACTGGAGATATTCTCATGTGGAAGAAAAATTTTCTCTTTCGCTCCCATGAATCCACTCCACTGAGGGAAGCGGAAAACGAATTGTTTCATGATACCGAACCGGCCTTGGACAGTGCGGGGCTTCATCTCGAAAAGTTTCTGTCGGTGTGGGTGCAAGGGGAAGGCGATGAGAAGCCGACTTCGTACACGAACGTCTATGTACGAACAGCCACTTTGGATTTCGAGCGCCGGGCGGGGTTTCTTCAACCCCTGCAAGGCCGAACCCATCAGATCAAGCAGATGTTGACGCCGGGACAAAAGGCGTTTCTACGGGAGTGGCTGAGCCAGGAAGGGCCGGCTGCCTGGAACGAATCGGATGAGCATTTTCGGACCCTCTTCGAGCCCGAGTGATCGCGACCGCCTCCCAGCCCATGCGCCTGCTCGTCCCCGCCGTCATGCTGTGCGTCCTTTGGCCGTTTTCATCGATCGAGTGGGCTAGCGCGGATGCAGCAACCGATATCGAGGTCTATTACGCGCCGGAAGATCAGCCTCTGGACCGACTCCTTCTTCTCTATCGGCATGCCAAGCGCTACATTTACGTTTCAGTCTATGGAATGACCGCCCCCTCGATGGTCAAGGCGCTGATCGAGGCGAAAAAGCGGGGCGTCGACGTCCGCATCATCACCGATGGCGGAAGACTCGATGACCCGAAACAAAAGAGCGCTCTGCAGGCGTTGCGGCTCGCCGGCGTGCCGGTCCGGATCAGCCGGCACGACGGATTAATGCACCTCAAACAAGTCGTGATCGACGATACAATCAACGCCAGCGGATCGATGAACCATACGACCAGCGGAAACCGATACAATGATGAGCGCCTGGATGTCATCACGGATGCCCGGGTGACCGCTCGCGCCCGTCAGAAGTTTCTGTCGATGTGGACGGATTCCGTCCGTTATTCGGAATGGAAGTGAAGGTCGGCATGCCTGCTCCCGCGAAATGTGAAACGGATGTGGCGATCGTCGGCGCGGGCGGCGGCGGGGCTGTGCTGGCCTTGATGCTGGCGCAGCGAGGAGTTCGCTCCATCGTGCTTGAGCGGGGCGCCGGC
>DASSBQ010000306.1:0-6733 GCA_035698625.1 Nitrospiraceae bacterium | reverse complement strand
GCAAATCTATGACCCGCCGGATTGGATCTATCCATATAGCTTTTTACTCTCACACTGCTTTTGTTGACATTTCCCAGTCCATCTGGCAGGTCTCAACTCAGACAGGACTCTTGGACTTGTCCTGAGCCGATGGCAGGGCTGCAATCGGCGTGAACAAACGTGAGGCTCGTTATTCCTCGCCTCGTTCACCCCATCACCGGCGAACCGTGGTGGTGGATCATCAGCCACTCATCCCCGATCCGCTCGAACAGATTCGTCGCGAGCACCCGTGTTTCGATCGGCTGCTCGCCCTGCCGGCTGGCCAGGTTTTCCGTGCAGATCACCCACCCGATGTCTCCGGCCACCTGGACTTGGACCTCGGTCAGCTCGAAGGACATGGAAAATGTATTGTTGAAGATCAACACCCAGGAATCGCGGACGGCGGGCCAGCCGGATCGGAGGGACCAGCCGGGATGGATGCAGGTGACATAATCCTGATGCGCCCAGACCTTATCCATCTGGGCGACATCGAGACTTTCGAAGGCTTCATAGAAGGCACGGTTGGCTTGCGTCACCTCTTCAATTCTCTGTTCAATCACTCGCCGCTCCTGGATGGGTTCGCTATCATACTGCAAACCGCATCCCAGGAGCGAGCGGGATGTTGTGCGCGGGGCGAACAGCCGGCGCGGGAAGCTGCGACGGCTCGAGTCGATGGCCGAGGCTACCGCCGCTTGCCGCAACGGTCTTTCAACGGCTCTCCATCCCCGCAGCGAGCAACCCGGTCTCAATGGCGGTCTTCAAGAGCTGAGCCGTATTGGAGACTCGCAGCTTTTTCATCATGTTGGCCCGATGCGCCTCCACCGTCTTGATGCTGATACCCAGCTGATGCGCGATATAGCGATTCGTGAATCCGCCCCATACCTGCTCAAGAATTTCCCGTTCGCGCGGAGTTAGATCTTCCGGACGATGTCGCCGGATCGGCGTTTCAATTCCCACGACCCGTCCCTCGCCGCGCTCGGACATCGTCAATAAGGCACCCAAGGTTCCTTCCTCTTTGTACAGCATCGCCTCCTCCTTTCTTGGTTTCGGACCGATTATTGTTCGACCTTCGGGATTCTTTGCGTCGTTTGCCATAATCCTTGGAGATATCCAAATACGGCGGCAATGGCCCGGCTGCGATCCTGCCATGACGTTTGCGCATTGCTGCCCAGGTCAATCCAGTAGCCGTCCACTTTCTCGCGAACGACCAAGCGCTCGAACGGGCCCTGCGCCGAGGGCTGGATCGTCAGCAAGAACTCGCGGTCCGACCCGTTTTGAAGAAGAAAACCTTTGACCGTCATGACTCGATCCTCCTGGGCAAACGTTTCAGGGCTCCGCGATGACTTGTACCGCCGGGCCCTTCCTCTTTCCTTATTCGCATGGAATCCCCTTCTCTCAAGCTCCATGCCAGCCATGAGGAACGGCCGAACCTGCTTTTTCAATGAGATATCGGCACTGCCGGGTGAACGCAGACGGGGAGCTGTGCCATCCCTGTGCCATGAGAAGAAGCTGTGCCAACGTGGTCACGAGAGGCGGGACGTCCGCTCTAAATGGTGAGAGGCAAATCGTATTCGAGGAGCCGCCGATAGAAGGTGCGCCGACTCATCCCCAAAAGGCGAGCGGCTTCGGAGCGATTCCCGCCGGCCTCACGAAGGGCGATCAGAATGCGGTTCCGTTCATTGGACGAGGGCTGGTCAAGCGCATTCTGAGACGGTCGCTCGGGAGCCAGAATCTCGGGAGGCAGGTCGCCATGCTCGATCACGGAGCTCTTGCAATGAATGACCGCGGACTCAATGGCGCTCTTCAATTCCCGGACATTCCCGGGCCAGAAATACCCTTGCAGCGCAAGCATGGCGGCATCACCGATCTGATGGACCGGCTTTTCCATAATCGAGCGGAATTGACCGAGAAAGAAATTCGCCAGGATCGCCACGTCGTCCTGCCGTTCGCGCAACGGCGCGATATGAAGACGCGCGACACGGATTCGGTACAAGAGGTCTCTACGAAATGTGCCTTTTTCCACATCTTCGGCGAGATTATGATGCGTCGCGGCCAGAACACGCACGTCGACTTTGCGCGGTTTAGCTTCTCCCAACCGCGTAATCTCCCGCTCTTGAAGCACGCGCAGCAGGCCGGTCTGTACCGCGGGCGGAATATCGCCGATTTCGTCGAGGAAGATCGTCCCGCCGTGCGCGGCCTCAAAGACCCCTTCTTGCGTGTCGATCGCCCCCGTAAACGATCCTTTCTTGTGGCCGAACAGCTGACTTCCCAGGATGGATTCCGTAAAACCGGCGCAGTTGACCGCAATGAAAGGCTGGTCCTTGCGGCGGCTCGCCGAATGAATGGCTCTGGCCACCAACTCCTTGCCGGTGCCGGTTTCGCCTTCGATCAAGACTGTCGAGTCCACCACGGCGATTTCCTGGATCTGCGCATACAATCGAGTCATGCAGGCGCTGTGGCCGACGAGATCGAAAAAGCGTCCGGCCTTGGCTAATTGGCGTTCCAAATCCTGGGCCTTGTCTTCTGCTTCAAAGCGACGCGTCAAATTTTCGACCCATTGCTCGGCGACACCGAGACGCAGCCTGAGCAATTCCGCTCCCAGTGGTTTGACCAGGTAGTCGTTGACCCCGGCCTGGAGCGCCGCCTTGAGGCTCTCAGGCGTATTGTGTGCCGTCACCATGATGATGACACACCGATCACCGCGCCGATCTTCTCTGATCTTCCGGCAAAGTTGGAGACCGTCCATTCCCCCACCTCCCAGCTCCCAATCAAGCAGGATCAACGCATACTGAGCCTTCTCGTATGCTTTCCATCCCGCCTCGCCGTCTGCGCAGGCCTGCACTTGATGACCCAAGGATCGGATCACCTGCCCGAATAATTCGCGAATATCTTCCTGATCCTCAACGATCAACACACGCATGACTGCCTTCCTCGGATTACACAAAGATCAATTCGACTCGCTCCAGATAATCACGGAGCGCCCTGATCTCCGCCTCGATCCCGTCCGCGCTCCGGTCGATCGCAGCCAACTCGATGCGCTCCCCGACTTGGCTGATGACGGAGGAGCCGTAGGTCCCTCCGGCTCCCTTGATGCCATGGCCGAGCTGTCTGATGCGTTCGAAGTCTCCTTTGGCCAATTCCGCAACAAGCTCTTCCACGTCGCGCCGGCGATTCGCGAGGAATTTGGGCATCAATTCTTCCAGTTCGGCACTGACTTCCAGAATAAACCTTGCTTCCGGATTCGAGTCCGCTGGCACGACGCCGTTCGCCGGCCGGTCCTCCGTATGCTGCAGGATGGCCTGAAGCAATTGCGCCTTTCTGATCGGTTTGACCAAATGCGCCGTGCAGCCGGCGGCGAGGCTCTTCTGAACCTCCCCTTTCAAGGCATTGGCGGTCAGAGCCAGAATCGGCGTCGGAAACCGATGATGATCCGCCTCCCATTGCCGGATCAGGGCGGTGGCCTGATACCCGTCCATGACGGGCATCTGAATATCCATTAGAACAAGGTCATAGGGCGCGCGAGCGAACATGTCCACCGCCAGTTGCCCATTCACGGCCATATCGAGCTGATGAGGAGTTTTCTTCAGGTACAATTCGATCATCCGGCGGTTATCGGCAAAATCCTCGACGAGCAAAATCCGCAGGGGACGAGTGGCTTCGGCAAGGGCCTGCCCTTCGCTTCCGAAAGATGGGCGTGACAAAGCCGGATGCGCACCGACGACCGTCATGATGGCGTTGAAGAGGTCGGAACGCCTGAACGGCTTGGCCAAATACCTGGCAATTCCCAATCGCCGCATCATTTGCTGATCGTGATGGCTTCGCTCCGAGGCCAGCATGATGATCGGGATCCTCGCCAAGGCGGATTTGCGCGCCATTGATTCAGCCACATGCCATCCACTCTGGCCCGGCATTCGCGCATCGAGAATCACCAGCCGGAAGGGATCTCCAGCCTTCCCGGCTCGGCCGAGCTTAGTCAAGGCATCCTCTCCGCTCGCCGCTTCATCCACGGGAATGCCCCAGGACATCAACGTTTCCCTGACAATCAGGCGATTCGTGGCGTTGTCATCGATCACCAGGGTCTTCAGGCCCGTCAGTTGTTCCCATTGAGGGAGGTGCTCGGCATCGGGCTGTCTCGCGCGGACACCAAAGCTTGCGGTAAAGAAAAAGGTGCTGCCTGAGCCGATTTCACTTTCAACCCAAATGCGGCCCCCCATGCGTTCCACCAATTTCTTGGAGATCGCAAGACCCAAACCGGTTCCGCTGTATTGCCGGGTAGTCGAATGATCGGCTTGACTGAAACTTTCGAAAATGATGCCTTGTTTGTCCGCCGGGATCCCGATACCCGTGTCGCGTACCGAGAACAACAGCGCACCTCGCTCGCCGCCGGCCGGGTCGGATTGGATTTGCAATACGACTTCTCCTTCCTCCGTGAAGCGAATCGCATTGCCCAACAAATTGATCAGGATTTGTCGCAGGCGGTTCGGATCACCGACCAGATATCCCGGCACATCCGGCTTGATCAGGTAAGCCAGCTCAAGGTTTTTCTCGTTCGCCCGGATGGCGACCAATTCCGCCACCCGCTGAACCAGCTCGTGCAGATCAAATTCGACGGCGTCCATCTCCAGGTGACCGGCCTCGATTTTTGAAAGATCCAGAATATTGTTGATCAGGCCGACGAGATTCCTCCCGGCATCCCGGAAAATCCGCACATACTCCTGTTGGTCTTCATTCAGCGGAGTTTCAGACAACAAGTCCGCCATGCCGACGATCGCGTTCATCGGCGTTCGAATCTCATGGCTCATGGTGGCAAGAAAATCGCTCTTGGCACGATTGGCGGCTTCCGCCGCCTCTTTCGCAATAAGAAGCGCTTGCTCCGCTTCCCGGCGGTTCGTTGCTTCATAGGCCAGCAATACGACATGCGCGATGGCCGAGGCGAACTGCTGCTCCGCTACGGTCCATTGTCGGGCGCCCCCGACATGCTCATGGCACACCACACCGGCCAATTTCCCTTCTCGGGAAATGGGCACGTCCAGCACGGCGACCACGTTGTCCGGCCCCAGCAACGACAGTCCTCGCTCGCCGGCCCCGCCGTCGTTTCGCACATCGTCCATGGCGATCACTCCCTGCCGGGAAAGCCGCCCGAAATACTCCGGGTAATCGCAAGCCGCCATCGTCTGCCCGTCGGAATGCCGGTTCTGCGATCGTTCGTACAATTCCACGCAACGCAACCGCGCGCCGTCGCCGTCGAACAACCAGACGCTGCCCCGGTCGAGATCCAACCCCGTCGTCGACGTTTCCATTATGTCGCGCAACGCACCCGACCACTGTCCGCTGCTGATATGCGGGTTCTGTGTCAGGCGCATCAGCGCATCCTGATGCTTCAGCAGCACTTCCTGGTTGTGTTGGAGGGCGTCCTCGGCTTGCTTCCGCCTGGTAATGTCCAAAATAAGAGTCAGCAGGCATTGTTCAGGTCCGATGGACAGCACCTCGACGTTGAACAGACAGTGACGGACATCTCCCGATTTCATGTGGAACTCCCTCTCCATGAAACGGATATGCCCGTCCCTCTTGAGAACGTCGAGAACCTCGGCATGCTCCTCAGGCTTCAGCCACAATCCGAAGTTTAACTTGGTCACGCCGATGACCTCCGCCCGTGTCACTCCAAAGCTGCGAAGAAAGGCTTCGTTCACGTCGAGCATCCGGCCGTCTTCGTAGCGGCTGATCACCATGGCGGCGGGACTGCTTCGAAATGCCGTGGCGAATCGCTCTTCGCTGTCCCGGAGGGCGGACTCGACCCGCTTGCGTTCGGTAATATCCCGCGCCACTACTTGAAAGCCGGTGATCCGGTCGCCGTCAAAGAGCAATTGCACATTTTGTCCGAGCCAAACATCCATGCCCGTCTTGGACACGGCAGGCAGCTCATAGTATGTACGCAGCCGCCTTCGAATGAACTGCCGCCCATAGAAGGATTGCGCCTGCTGCCGATGGGCGGGATGGACTAATGCCAAGCAGTGGCGGCCGATCAATTCTTCGGGAGCATATCCCAGGAGCCGCTGAGATGTCGGATTGCAATATGTAAAGATGCCGCGCTCATCCGTCCGATACATAATATCGCTGGCGACTTCCACAATATTTCGATAACGCTCTTCGCTGGCCCGTACCGCCGCCTCCGCTTCCTTGCGAGCCGTGATGTCCTCGACGATTCCCTCATAACCGACGATCGTACCTTTACTATCGCGAAGTGCTCGGACATTCTCACAAATCCAGATCAAGCTGCCGTCTCGGCGACGCACCTGGGCTTCGAATCTGGTCACGACCCCGGATTCTTCCATCCGACGTTTGAACTCATTCCACCGTTGTGGATCCACATACAACTGCTGGGCAATATCGGTCACTAAACTCAGCATGTGCTCCGGCGAGTCATAGCCGTACAGTTTGGCCAGGGCTTGATTAACGGTCACGTAATGCCCTTCCACGGTCGTTTGGAAAATTCCCTGCAGGGCATGCTCCACGATATTGCGATACCGTTCCTGGACCAGCCGCAACGATTCCTCCGCATACTTGCGCTCGGTCATGTCGATGTGGACCCCGGTCATGCGTACCAGGGCGGCTTTCTCATCCCGAAACGCCGATCCGCTGGTCAGAATCCACCGATAGGACCCGTCTTTGTGCCGCAATCGATGTTCGAGGTTATAGATTAATAGGTGCCCTTCCA
>DASSBQ010000305.1:0-7460 GCA_035698625.1 Nitrospiraceae bacterium | reverse complement strand
GAAGGGAGCAAAGGAACGCATCGCGGACTAGCGCCGCATAGAGGTGTGCTTCGTTGGGGGAGAGGCCGGTGAATCGTTCGATTCACCGGCCTCTTTTTTGCCGTTGACGGCGCCGGGCGCGTCCATCCGCTATCCCGCCTTGCCGGTAATCCTGTGTCATTCCCATGATTGCATTGCCTGTTCCCTGACTCCCGGCTAAAATCGGCTCGACCTCGCTGGAGTGTCTTCCACGCGCATGATCCTCTCCTTTGTCATCCTCTACCTCCTCATGTCAGTCGGGATCGGGCTCTACGCCGCGACCCGGGTACACAATACGAAGGACTTCGCCGTCGCGGGCCGTAGTCTGCCGCTGCCCGTGGTGACCGCCACGGTTTTTGCCACCTGGTTTGGAGCGGAAACCGTACTGGGCATTTCGGCCACCTTCGTAAAGGATGGATTGCGCGGAGTCGTGGCGGACCCCTTCGGCTCGAGCCTGTGCCTTATTCTGGCGGGGTTATTCTTTGCCCGGCGCTTCTACCGGCTCAACCTCTTGACGATCGGCGATTACTATCGATTGCGATACAGCCGTGCCGTTGAAGTCCTGTGCACGCTCTGCATCGTCGCCTCGTATCTCGGGTGGGTATCGGCGCAAATCAAGGCCATGGGGTTGATCTTCAATGTCGTGACGGAGGGTGCGGTGGCCCAGCCGGTCGGGATGGTCATCGGGGCCGCCATCGTCTTGACCTATACGGTATTCGGCGGCATGTTTTCGGTCGCGATTCTCGATTTTGTGCAGATCACCGTCATCATGGGCGGAATGCTCTATATCGGGTCCGTAATCAGCGGGCTGGCCGGCGGTGTCGAAGTCGTCGTGGGTCACGCGGCTTCCGCGGGGAAACTCTCATTCTTCCCGAGTGGAGGGTTCCACGCCTGGCTGCCGTTTCTCGGCGCCTGGATCACCATGATGCTCGGCTCCATCCCCCAGCAGGACGTGTTCCAACGGATCACGTCCGCCAAGGACGAACAAACCGCTGTGCGAGGATCGGTGCTCGGCGGCTCGCTCTACTTTCTCTTCGCGTTTGTGCCGATGTTCCTGGCCTATTCGGCCATGCTGGTTGATCCGGCCGTGTTTGATGACTTGCTTGTGAAGGACTCCCAACTGGTGCTGCCGACGTTGATCCTGCAGCACACGCCGGTCGTTGCCCAGATTATCTTCTTCGGCGCGGTGTTGTCGGCCATCATGAGTTGTTCGAGCGCGACATTGCTGGCTCCCTCCGTGGTGTTCAGTGAAAACATTCTCAAAGGATTGATTCCGGGCATGAACGAGCGGGTGCTTCTCCGCGCCATGCGGATCTCATTGGTCTGCTTTACCGGCATGGTGCTGGTCGTGGCGCTCCACTCCGAGGCCAGCATCTTCAAGATGGTCGAGAGCGCCTATAAGGTTACGCTGGTCGCGGCCTTTATCCCGCTGGCCGCCGGGCTGTACTGGAAGCGCGCTACGAGCCAGGGCGCGCTCGCCGCCATCGTGGCCGGTCTCGCGACATGGATTCTGCTGGAACTGTTCAGCCGCCACAACGACGTCTGGCCTCCGCAACTGGTCGGGTTTTTCATGGCCGGCGCCGGGATGCTGGCCGGGTCGCTCCTGCCGCCTCTGCGCCGGGCTGCGCCGGTTCCCAGCCGTGATCCGGTTTCGATCACGTAACGCAATACGACCTGCCCTGTTTTTACCATAGATCCTGGCTCCTCTCGCACTATCCACGAGGTATCTCTGCGTCATGACAGGAACTGTCGCCTAGCCGGTCCTAGACCGTGCGCTATACTTTGTTCTGTCACGTTCGGCCTTGAAGAGAAGGAAAACACTGCCCTCATGCGATGGGTTATGGCATTCCGCATCCTAGCGTTCTGCCTCTGTATCCTTGCCATCCTGTTCGTTGCGCTCAAATGGTCGTGGTTCTTGGGCGAAGGCCATTATTACCTCGGGATGGCGAGAGAACGCATGGGCCATCATCATGCGGCTGTGGACCATTACAAGACAGTTCTCACGATAAATCCGAATCATCCCGAGGCGGATTTTGCCAAGATCCGGGCACAGGGGCAGATAGGAGATCCGCGAGGACTCATGGCTGATGCATACAGACAAGTTGAATTTTATGTCGATCCCACTGAGTTTGCCTTTTACAGCCACGCCGTACTCCCGACGGTGGAGACCGCCAAGACTGACATTGTGCAACTTCAACAGTTGTCGAATAACAACCCGCAGAGTTGGGCGTTGGCTTACAAACTGGCCGGATACAAAGCTGTGCTGAAGAATCCCCAGGGTGTGCAGGACGATTGCCGGAGAGCGACGCGGTTAAACCGACGTGATACGGACGGTCAATACATGTGCGCTGTGGCAATGGCCAACCTTGGGGACCTTGAAAACGCGCTCCGCTATCTCAGCACGATGGCTCGGGTTGCGCCGAATGATCCTCGTCCTTATTTCGACCGTGGCATGGTGCGGCTGTACTTCGGTGATCTCGAGGGAGCCGTCCATGATCTGACGGAGGCCGTTCGCCTGGATCCCCGGAATGCCGTTGCCTTCAAGAATCGGGGGAATGCGCTCATGAGACTGGAACAGTTTCAGCAGGCTGCCGCCGATTACACCCGTGCGGTCGAAATTGATCCGAATTATGCCTATGCCTGGAACAATCGTGGGCTTGCAAAAAACCGCATGAAGGATGTGAATGGCGCGATTGCGGACTACGAGCAGGCATTACGAGTCGATCCAACGTATGAGATTGCACAAACAAACTTGGCGAATGCGAGGTCTTCAACCGGGGATCTACAAGGAGCCATCACGGAATACACCACGCTGCTTGAACGTGCACCCGATTCGTCTTACCTGATGTACCGCGCGATTACGAAAATGCAGCTGGGCGACAAGGAAGGGGCGCGCGCCGACTACGAGGCGGTTCTCACAATCACGCCGTTTTCATCGGATGACTTCTACGTTCGTGGCCGCGCCAAACAGCACTTGGGCGACCGCCAGGGCGCGCTGGCCGAGTTTCAGCTAGCCAGCCGTGCCGCTAACGATCCCAAACGTCTCTACAACATTGCCGTAGTCCGGGCAGAGCTCGAAGACTATGTCGGCGCCATTGCCGACTATACCAAGGCTATTCACCTTTTCACTGACTTAACGGACGCCTATGTTGGCCGAGGATTTGCCAGATTCAAATTAAAGGACTTTGAGGGGGCACAAGCCGATTATGCGGAAGCGCTCCGAATAGATCCGCGAAGCGACAAGGCGTATGTGTCACGAGCCCTCCTCCAGGAGCGACTCGCCAATTGGGATCAGGCGATGGCCGACTATAATGTGGCGCTTGGCCTGAATCCGAAGAATACACATGCCCTCGGTAATCGGGCGGCAATGAAGGGGCGCAATGGCGATCACGCGGGAGCGTTAGCCGACATGGACCGTGCTATTCAGATCAACCCGGAGTATCCCCATGCTTACGTGGTGCGTGGTGCTGCGCGAGGCCATGCTGGCGACCATCGTGGAGCGGAACAAGACTTCTCCAAGGCCCTGGAGCTTGGTCTTACGAGTGCGAGTGTTTACAACAATCGCGGCAAAGCACGGACAGCATTGGGCGACGCCGAAGGTACACAGGCCGACTATGCCGAAGCCCAACGGCTCCTTGCACAAAAATAAAGGCTAGAACCTATCTCAAATCGTCCAGTTTGAACGGAACTGCCAGGGCGCGACAGTGCCTCCGCTGGAAGCCAGTGCGGCGTGGACCGCTCAAACACTCCGCGACCGCTTGGCACCAACTTGCTACGGCCCTCGCTACGCTGACCGCAGCGTCGGACAGCAGGTGCCACCAGGACGCGGCCGCTTCCGCTGAGCGGTGGGCCACGCCGCCCTGATAGCGCTCCGCCACTGTCCCGCCCTGCCGACCAGTCCCGCAGATGACGAGGGTAAGAGTTACCCAATTGCCCTGTGGGCAGCCTGAACTTTAGCCTGCTGCCACGCTACACGCTTCGCATCTTGTGTTCCGCCGTCAGAGGACCAGCCACCGCCAGATCTGAACGGCTATTGAGATAAGTTCTAGATATGCCCGGGATCATTGACGCCTGACCGGTCTTAGAGCACCTGTTCTCTCTTGGGGATTCTGATCTCTCGGCGAGAGGCTACCTGTGTGCCGAATCTAACTTTTCTTGGTAAATCGTCAGGAAGCAGGCACCATAACATAGGGGCATCGACGAAATGAGTTCGACCGAACTTATGAGCGGTATTTTATGTCTGCGTTTTGGCACTGTCGTCTTATTATTTAAACAAGAGTGGCTTATTCAGAATGCAATTGAATCAGGAAACGCATTCTGCGAGGCGCCTCAGGAGATCTGAAACAAGTCGAAGTATAGGCGGACGAATAATTCAGACGTTTGTTGGAATAGTTTCATCCTCTTTGGTTTCTTGCAAATATATGGGTTCTTTACTAGGCAGAACTTTGTCGAATAATAGGAGTGCACGCCATGGTTCCTTACTTGTTTGGATGATCCTCCCGGCTGACTGACTGTTACAGGCGCCTAATCTCACGTGATAAGGACCTTACGATGAAAGATTCAAAGCCTTCTCTCCTCTATTGATTGGCAGTGATTGCCATCTGCGGCCTGCACATAACCATCGCGGCTTATTGCCTCGATTCTGGTTGTTTCCATTGATGAAGAGCGTAAACGGCGGGGTTGCGATAAATAAGAGCCGGAAATGAAATATCCTCTTGTAGAACTCCTCCGCAAATTCATCGCCGACGAAATCCATGTTGCCGAGTTCCGCAACACCTTAGTGGGATGGACCCAATCGGGCTTATGGGAGAGCCTTTCCAAGACTGAACACATGCTGCTAGAGGATTACTTTGTCACGTACTTTGATATGTACGCCGGTGAGACGGTACCTCGTTTCACATGGTGGGAAAGGGTTCAGAAGCACATGTATGGAGAGCCTACTATTGATTTGCAAGCCTTGAAAAAGGGAAGTGCTGATCTCCTTGGGGATTTGCAAAGTGAGCATCATGTTTACCTCAGATTCAGAAGACGGTTTCTCGTACCATTCTTCGCAAGCGTGATCGTCATCGGTGGACTGAGCCTGTTAGTGCTGTTGATAGTTATGATTATCTTCCACGTTTACGGCGTGGCCCTGTTCCACCGTGAGTCAGATTTGCGAGATGGAAGTCATTGTTCATGGATAGAGAACCGATCGCTTTTGCGGACCGATGCGTGACGCCGACAACGATGGAGAATTGATTCAAGACTCACCGCGCCGGCCCCCAGCCCTGATCCACTTTTAATCATCTGTTCTGTTCCAGGCCCGTAAGCCCCTTGAACAAGCTTTGCCTTTCTCCCAGGATCATTTGGTGACCTTTGACCAATGAGGAAGGCAGGAATGATTGTTCGGATTGCGGCGGCGCTGTTGATCGTAGGGGGCATGCTCATCGGGCAGTCGTTGAGCAGCCATGCCTCGTCCTTGGCGGTGCCTGCCCCCAGCCCGCCGGGCGCCGATACGCCTGGGCCGGCATTGAAGTATGAGACCGATCAACGGGTGTACAAGAAGGGAGACGTCGTCCGAATTACCGTCACCAATGTGTCGGATGTCGCCACGCCGATCGTCGATCGTGCCGCGGTCGACGGGGAATTCGCCATTTTGGAAACCAAGACTGAAGGGGGAGAATGGAAACCGGTCGAGCTGCATGCCGCAGGCAAGATGGTTTCGTTCCGTGATTTGGCCCCCGGCGATCATTATGACTATCTTTGGCCGACCTCCGGCGCTGATGGCTCCAAGCAGCCACCCGATGCCGGCACATATCGCATTGGATTCGGACGGCCTTTTTATACCAATTCATTCGAGATCGATGATAAATAGCGGTTTTGGGCTCCGGTCTCTCCAACGCGGCACCGTATCTGTTTCCCGTCTCGTGCCATCGTTCCGTTAATCCTCTCCGGTCATCTCCGCACGTTCCGTAATCGGCGGCGCTTCGTCAATAAAGCCGCATTTTGATCAGATGCCAGGGCTCCAGGCCGCTTATGGGACTGAGCGTTTCCCCCGGCTCTGTGATCGGCTTCTCTTCGTCCTTGGTGTAACCTTCCGGCCATCAAGGACGACTAGAGAAGTAGGGGCGAAACACAGGAAGCCCTTAGAGACACAGGAAACATATAAAAGGAGGTTCATACGATGAGACCTGGTACCATAGCATTCGGAATGATAATGGGATTCTCTGTGCTGGCGCTGAGTGCTTCCCCGAGCTGGGCCGATCGATGGTCTTCCCATAAGAGTGGGTATGGGGCGGGTGCCAGCGGCCATGCTATGCACAGTCATGGAGGAAAAGCCCGTGGGTTTGCCAGCCATCTGCTGCGGCATCAGCAGACCTTGGGATTGACTGAGGAACAGGTCACGAAGCTGAAGAGCTTGGCGCTGGAGCAGGATCTGGCATCGATCCGGGCCCGTGCCGATGTGATGGTGGCGGCGCGCGAGTTGCGCTCGCTCGTGTCGGATGAAAAGACCGACCTGTCCGTCATTGAAGCCAAAGTCAATGAACAAGAGGGATTAGAGGGCAAGTTACGGATGATCGGCATCAAGGCGAAACGGGAGGCCTCCGCCGTTCTGACCCCCGAACAAAAAGAGAAGCACAAAGCGCTGCGTAAGCAGATATGGCAAGGCCACCGGGCGCGCATGATCAAGGCCGATGCGAGCGGGCCGGCCGACCAAGCAGTTTCTTCGGAGAATCAGGACGGGCGCAGTGATTCCGAACGCCATGAACCGGTGAATCAGGCCGGATAAAGGATCGGGTGAGGGCTCGATGATCCATGAGGTTTCGCAGCCGGTTACGGTATGATGCGGGCCGGCAGGCCACGGGCGGTGGCCTGCCCTCATCGGAGCGTTGGCCGCGGTGCCGGATGACCTACACATCATCGAGCAAGTCTTGCAAGGCGAGGTTGACTGTTTCGCAGAGTTGATGGAACGCCATCAACGACATGTGGCCAAAATCGTCGGGCGCCACGTGCCGTCCGACAGGGTGAATGAGGTCGCGCACGACGTGTTCGTCAGGGCCTATACCGGATTGGGCGGCTATTCCGCCGATGTGCCGTTTGAGCACTGGTTATCCGGGATCGCGGTCCGCACCTGTTACGATTTCTGGCGGGCGGCGAATCGTAGCGCCACACCGGTCAGCGCCCTGACGGAAGAGCATGACGCATGGATCGAGCGGGCCCTGACGGGCGACTCAGAGGCCCGCTTTCAAGAAGAAGTCGGACGGCGAGAGGCGCGGGAGGTATTGCAGTGGGCCTTGAGCCGGCTGTCGCCGAAGAATCGGCTAGTGCTCACTCTCGTGCACCTGGAAGGCTATTCGGTCCGCGAGGCGGCCAAGTTGCTGGGCTGGAGCGTCGTCAACGTGAAGGTCACAGCGTACCGAGCCAGACAGGCGCTTCGGCAATTATTTTCGGAACAGGAGCAG
>DASSBQ010000304.1:0-3581 GCA_035698625.1 Nitrospiraceae bacterium | reverse complement strand
CCGACATCTTCTGGATCTTCTGCAGGATGTCGAGGCCGCGGCGGCCGCGGTTGCGCTTGAGCGAGTCGGCCGAGTCGGCGACGAGCTGCAGCTCCTTGAGCACGAACTGCGGGATCACGAGGGTGCCGTCGAGAAAGCCCGTCTCGCAGACGTCGGCGATCCGGCCGTCGATGATGACGCTCGTGTCGAGGATCCGGTAGTGCTTCTCCGGACCGGTGTTGCGGAACAGGCTGACGATCCGCTGCGGCCGCAGCCACTCTCCCTTGCGCGCCCCCATGACAATGCCGAGGTACGGGAACACGAGCAGGATGAAGCTGTGGAGGAACGCGACGCGATGATCCGTGCTGTCGGCCCAGAAGAGCGCCGCGCCGATGGTCTTGGCGAGGCCGAGGCCGATGGCGCCGCCGATGAGCGCGCCGAGCAGGTCGCTGACGTCCGCCTCGCGCAGGCGGGTTTCGACGAGGACGATGACGACGCCGAGCAGCGCGCCGATCGCGCCGTCAACGGCCGCCGACGCCGCGAACGGCCGCAAGAGCGCCGCCGCCCACGCGACCACGGCGACGAAGATCAGCCGTGCGATGAGAAACCAGGGCATGTATGACTCCGGAATGAAGGGCCGCGGCGGCCGGCCGCGCGGCTGAGCCCATGATACTTCGGAGTCGCGGATCACCAAGCAATGGATTGTGCAGGGAAAGTTGCCGCTGCTCAGCCGAGGTGCACCCGCTCGGCCTGCCCGTCGGCATCGATCATTCAGATCGAAGGGCGCGGAGCGGGTCGATCCGTGACGTACGCATCGCCGGCACGTAGCTGGCACCGAGGGCGGCGGCCAACAGCAGGACCAGCGAGGCCACGACCGTGGTGGGATCGTTGGCAGGGACACCGTACAGGAAGCTCTTCAGGTAATGCGATCCATCCAGGACGAGCGGGATGCTGATGGCCAGACCCGCAGCCGTCATAAGACACACGTCCTGGCAGAATCATCCATTTGATGCGGCGGGCTGATGCGCCGAGAGCGCTCCGAATGCCTATTTCCTTCGTTCGATGCGCCACGTTGAACGCGACCGTTCCGTACAAGCCGACGCATGCGACGACGAGCGCCAGGACAGCGAATGCGGAACAGAGTTTCGCCAGAGTGATCTCAGTACTGATCGCCTGGTCAATTCGCTCCCCCCTGTGTTTCATGTCGTGGATGGCAAGACGCGAACCGGCTCGAACGATCGCGCGTACCGATCCGGCGTGATCGAGGGATTGGCGGCATTACGGATCTCATACGTTGTTCCGGGGTGCCCGCGTGATCGGCAGATAGAAACAATAGACGACAGGCTGGCGCTCCCCTTCAGACTGGATGTGAGTGCGTTCTGCACCGCTCCGACGATCTTGTACGGATCGTATCGGCTGAAGCGTCACCATACGCCCGAGCGGCTTCGCGAGTCCGGAATCAGTCGCGAAATGTCGATCCATCACGACAGTCCAAGGTGCGCTCACATCGTCTCGACCTGCAAATTCACGACCGGCAAAAATGAACTCTGCATTGTCCTGAAGACATCCGGACGGACAGTGACCGCGTGAGAACGTGTCGTCGACGGCGCTGCACCGACGACCTTGACGCGGACCGTTGTACCCCCGTGCATCGGGAACGGCTGACAGGAAAGGCTCATCTCACGTACCCTGGCAATCTGCCGCAATCGTCCCCGCAGCCTCTCGAACAGTCGCATGGCGGCCGATCCCTCGTGCGCAATTGTAGACGGCCGGATTGTGAACAGCAGTACGTGCCCGCGATTGAACCCAAGCGGAATGTCGTGCCGAGACGCCAGCGTTGGACTACGGGTTGAGGCCGGCCTGTCGCGATGCCTCACGGAGCCGAACGAGAGTTTCTGACCATTCGAGGCCGTCCAGCGCCTGCGGTGCACCCGCTGAGGCAAAGGCCACAGTCTTTCCCGAGATTTCTTCCAATATCCCATTCGGGCCGTACTGAAATACATACCCGTTAAAGTAGGCATTCCACTTCACGAATACAATAAACCGGCGGCCGTGCTTAAGTTCTTTCCAACCCTTATGGTGTTTTCGTTCAATGTGGTCTCCCGCATCGACCTGGCCACCTAACGCAATGACTCGCACATTTGGTGGAGCAACGCCTACAGGCCCATTACTCTTGAACACCTCATCGACGTCAAACACGTAGTCCGTTATTATCCTCTTCGTTCCACCAACTCCAGGAACGAAACGTCCCTTCCTTGAACCAACGGAACCGGTGAACACAGCATCTGCAGATCTAAGCATCTGCCGAAGATCTGCCGGAGGCTCAATCCAGTATGTCTCATCGGTCGATTCGCGCACGGGCTTCTGCGAGGCGCTGGGTACGGTGATCAGGCCTAACACGGTGATGACGAGCAGCCAGACTTTCGGATTCATAAGTACTATCTCCCTTGGGTCTGGAACAGCACATCGATTGCAGACCGTCGTTCAGCTCCGGACAGAGTGGTTATCGTGAACTGCGAAGCATATCGCAATCGATTTCCGAATCGATCTCGGCGCCCGATCACGCGGTAAGCGAGGCTAATGCTGTCGACCCCGAGCGCGGCGAGGGACCGCAGTTCCGACGGTTCACTAGCGCCATTCGCATTCACATCGACCCACACGCGAAGGCGCGAATAAATTCGGTCCGCTGCTCCGATTTTCCCGTCATCATCGCCGCCATGTGCAGGATCGTCAAACCATCGTAGTGCCTCAAAGCCATTTGGAGCACTTATACCGCGGAGCGTTGCGCTAAGCGGCGTGAAGTTCCCAAACATCTCCCTTCCGTCGCGAATTATGCCATCGCCGTCCCGATCAAGGACAAGAAATCCATCTCCTGCCGTCGGGTCAGTCCAGGCAACGAATTGGACCGATCCCGTGCCTTGGAAATCGAACCACACAAGCGGACCCGTAAGTCTGATGTTTCTCGCTCCGAGATCCATCACTATAGGCGAGCACTCAGTGGGGTTACACCACTCTGGAGGCGGTGGATAAATGATATCGATCCAACTGTAATCGGACGGCGTCAGCCATGTCGTAAAGTTACCTGGCCCACAGGTGGCCATTATCGAAATTCCACAACATGAGCTTCCCACTTGTTCAAAGTACAAGGAATGCCCGAATTCATGAAAAAGGATCGACTGTAAGAATGCCTGAGATTCACTAAGCGTGTCACTCGCGATTTGCAGGTAGCCGCCCTGGCGATTGAAATTCCCCCACGCGGATCCGTCAAGACCAGGATCCAGGATTACGACGAAGTCGGCTTCGTTGGCGTTGTAGGTGCGTTTCACGCCCACGTCTGAATAGTCCCGCCGTACCCGGGGTATTGACTTGTATTCCCTTGGATATGGCTCGTCCACACGCTGCTCGCCATGTCGATCTCATCATCAAACGGGAGCGCATTAGAACTGACGTAATACTTGTAGGAGATATAACCAAATGTTGTGGATCGGCTGAATGACAAAAGGCGGCGTATCCTTCGTGTGAGTTCCAAACACACGGACCCGGTTAGCAGCCGGGCGAAGGAGACGCCACCCATGCTGAGAGTAGTCGAGAAGCCGACGAAA
>DASSBQ010000303.1:0-7428 GCA_035698625.1 Nitrospiraceae bacterium | reverse complement strand
CCGACAATGACGACAATGCGCTCGCGATCGCGACCATGGAGGATATTGCGGATCGATTGTCTCGTCTGGAATACGACCTCGCTGATCGGATCCGTGATGGGAAGACGGGTCTTCACCTCGCGAGGAGAGGGAAGCGGCCGGATTTCAATGACGTGTTGATTCTCGATCGGTCTGGTCATGGCGTTGCCTTTGGAGTTGAAAATTGGAAGGCGCAATACCATAGCGGAATTTGCGGTCGAAAGTCCAATATGATCGGCAGGGGACCGGGGCTTGCTTTCTCTTCAGTGCTTTGTTAGAAGTCAATTCCCGTATGGCCAGCCTGTTCTCGCTACCGCGTCCTGCCGGATTCAGAGGCTCGATGACCGCGCTCGCGGTCTCGTTGCTGTTGGTCCTGATTGCGCCTTTTTCCACCGCGCTGGCCGTTCACCATGACTTGGCGGCGGCCGACCACGACGGGCATGAGCATTCCGACACGGACCTGTGCCAATGGGTTCAATACCACACCGGTCATTCGCTGGTGGGCGAAGTGCCCACCGTTTCTTCCATATTTCACGCGATAGAGCCGAAGTTCCATCAACAACCTTTGTTCCTCTCCCTGCAGCTTGCCGACTCCCTCGCTTCGCGCGCTCCGCCTGCATCATCCTGAACAGATCATCTCCGATCCATGACGTCCGGCGGTTCTGCGCGGGTTGACTCGTCGCCCGCTTGGCTTCCGCGAGGTTTCAGAGAGGCGCGTATGCGGAAAGTTTGTGGCGGGCTATGTCCTGCGGTGTGCTGTTTGTTGATTGTGTCGGGTATCGGCTCCGGCGGCGATGCGGCGGCGCAGGAATCCGTCTCGAATCCAGGAGAAAGACGCCTCACGGGATTTGTGCAAAACCAGGATCTCCGCCGCGTGCCTCAGGCGATTGTCCAGGTGCGGGATCAGGAAGGCAATACGTTGGCGCAGACAGTCACCGATGATGCAGGAGAATTCAGCGTGACCATTCCGCAAGACAGCACGGTTTCCGTGAGCGCGGTCCTGGATACGTACCGCAGTGAATACCTGGTGGTGACCAGGGGCTCGGAACAGGCAAGGCCCATCCGGCTGACGTTGGCTGAAACACAAGAGATCGCTCTGGACATCGTGTCGCCGCTGGCGCCGATTCAATACAAGGCGTCGAGCGAAACCTACGCGGTGAGCCGGAAAGAAATCGAGGAACTTCCACGCGGCAATAACAATGAACTGCAAGATGTGCTGCTGACCGTCCCAAGCGCGGCCTATGGGGCCCTGAAGCAAGTGCACATCCGGCAAGACCATGCCAACCTGCAGTTCCGAATCGACGGCGTGCCCATCCCGGAAACGGTCTCGACAACATTTTCGGACGTCATCACGCCGCGAGCCTGGGAGCGGGCGGACATTATTCTGGGCGGGATGGAAGCCCAGTATGGAAATAAGACCGCGGCGCTGCTCGACATCACGACGAAGAGCGGCACCAAGCCGGGATTCGGGTCCGCGCAGGTGTTCGGCGGATCCAATCAGACGGTGAACCCGTCATTCGAATACGGTGGAACGATCGGCGCCAAGTTCCGGTTCTATGCCTTGAATAGTTATACGACGACGAACCGGGGGATCGAGCCGCCGACCTTGGGCCATTCGATCTTTCATGGACAAAGCGAACGCAATCAGACATTTCTCCGGGGTGATTATCAACATGACAACAAGAACAACTTCACGTGGCTCTTTCTGAATTCGGTCGCCAAATACGAGATTCCGACAAGACCGGGAGTCGCGCTGGATCCCAGCGGCCAATTGCTGCCGCTCTTGCAGGCGAGCAGTCCGGGCTTTATTCCGGTCGCCTCGCAATCGGTGAACGAAGTTCAGAAAGAGAATAATCAATACAGCCACCTGGTGTGGCGGCACGACGTCAATGCGAATAATTATTTCAGTCTCGCCGGATATTTTCGGCACACCAGGGCGACGTTTAAGACCGACCCGTTGAATGTGCTGGCCTATACCGCGGATCCAGCGGAACCGTTTTCAACGTCGGATCAGGATCGTAACGCCTATTCGTCCGGAATCCGGTTCGATTACACCTACGTCCACAGTAAGGAACACTTGATCAAAACAGGCTTCCAAATCGACCGGACGCAGTCGGTGAACAAGACGCGCCTGTTCACGTTCGCTGAGGACGGGGCGGGCAATCCCATCGGCGACCTCTTGACGTTGAACGCCGACAACCGGTTAATCGGATATCGTCAGGAGTTCTGGCTTCAGGATCAATGGAGTCCAAACGACAAGTGGACTTTCAACCTGGGCCTGCGCGGGGACGCCGTGCAATATCTGATGAACGAGGGACAGGTGAGCCCGCGGGTAGGAGCGACCTACAAGTACAATCAATCGAACGTCTTCCATGCTTTCTATGGGCGCATGTTTACTCCGCCCAACCTTGAAGCAATCTCCTTCGCCAAACTCAATACAGCCGGGACGAAAGCGCAGCCCGAAGATACAACGAACAATACCGTCCGGGCGGAGCGAGCCCACTATTTTGAAGTCGGCAGCTATCATGCCTTGAACCGATATGCCTCGTTGGAACTGACCGGCTGGTACAAGTTGAGTAACTTTCTCTCCGATGCCGGGCAGTTCGGCACGACTCCATTGCTTAACTATTTTGCGTTCGAGCGCGGATGGCAGCGCGGCATAGACGGAGCCTTGAAGGTTCGCGTAAGCGAAGATCTCACTGCGCGCGCCAACGTGGCCTGGGGGCAATGCAAAGGGTATGGCCTTCAATCGGGTCATTTTTTGCTCGACGCGAAAGAAATTGGCGATATCAATTCGAAGGGCGGCGTCTTTTGCGACCACATGCAGACCTTAACGAGTTCGGCGGTCGTGAGCTACCGCATCACGGAACAGACGACGCTCACGGGGCAGATGTTATATGGCTCGGGCCTGCGGACTGCGGCAAACGAGGAAGCCAAGACCAATTCATCTCATATGCCGTCCTATACGATTTATAACTTGTCGATCGCACATGTTTTTCCGCTTCCCTGGCAAGGTCAAAAATTTTTGCTGGGCTTCGATATCATCAATCTGTTTGACCGACAATATTTTATCAATCAAGGTGAGGGAAGTATCGGACTAGGGGTTGCCCATGCGGGCATGCCGCGATCATTCTTCTTTCGAGGACAATGGTTCTTCTGAGGAGGCCTCCAGCGGATTGATGGCGAAGTTCCGCTTCCGAGCAGCAAATGAACGGAAGAGTGACGTGCCTGCCGGCGCTTGGTGATGATCTTGCCCGTGGGCTAGTGGTATAAACGAGAGGCGTTCATGACAACCATCGAGCGGCTTCACGACCATACCATGACGGTCATATCATGTTGAAGCGAACCGCCTTCTGTTGGCTCGCCTGCCTGTGTCTCATACCGCTCACCGCCGGAGCTATGGACGGCGACGGGGCTTCTCACGAGGCGGATCACGCTCTGGATGCCGACATTCTCGAGTTGCCGGAAGTGCATGTTCATGGCCTTCCGTTGAATAAGGACCAACAACTGGGCCCGGTGCCAAAAACCACCCCCTGGCCCGCGATCCCTTCCACCTTGGATGGAAAACCGCTGGATGATTGGATGAAGGCGCGCATGCTGGTGTCGAAGGATGCGCGGGTGACGGTGGTGGTACTGGAGCCGGCCAAGCATCGGGAACTGACGACGGCCGGGATCGCTGCTTTGAACAAGTGGACATTTGATCCGCAATTGCAAGGGGATGAGCCGATAGACGGCGAGCTGACCATTCGTATCCATTTTCGAACGCAATGAATACCATGGCAGCTTGGTGCGTATGGAACGAATGACCGACGACAAAAAATGATGCGCGAGGCATGATCGTCATCATGGATTGGGACGAAAGGTTGTTTCGCGTCATCAACGGCGTTGCCGGCCAGTCCTCCATGCTGGACTGGGTCATGGTGGAACTGGCGAAGCCGGGAAATTTATTCTATCCCTGTTTGCTGGTGGCGGGGTATTGGGCATGGATAAACTGGCGTGAATGCGTCATCGCCTCCGCGGTGCTGGCCGCCGTCATTGGAGGAACCGACGCGATCGGGACACAAGTCAAGAATCTCGTCCAGCGACCGCGTCCCTGTCTTCGGCTTCAGGATGTCTACGAGCTTCTGGGATGCGGAAGCGCCTTCTCCTTTCCTTCCAATCATGCCGTGAATACGGCGGCAGCGGCGGCCTTCTTTCAGATCCTGTATCCACGGTCCGGCTTGATCAGCTGGCCACTCGTGGCGGCCATCGGTTTGTCTCGAGTGTATATCGGGGCGCACTATGTGACCGACGTGGCGGGAGGATGGCTTCTTGGAAGCGCGGTCGGCGGGGGGGTGGCGTGGATGCTGAAGCGCCGGCTACGGTTACGCCCTGTGAAACGATCACTGGCCGGTTCGGCCTGAGCCGTCCTTGTTGTCCCAATCCGCCTCTCTATATGGGCTCGACATATTATGAGAGACAACGAAGCAATGTGGCTTTGAGTGACTGGGGATCATAGCCTCGCCCGATGAGCACAATTGCATGTTCCGGTTCGTCCAGCAGCATCACAGACGCCACCGTGCCGGTGCGTGGCGCTGAAAATTGAAACTCTTGAAGTTCCGGCTCGTCAACGAAGCGAAAGAAACCCTTCGCCCGTTCCAGTCCCTCGGGCAACGTATTGATCCACTCCAGAAATTGCGCCCGCTGTAACGGCTTCTCAATGCGAACCGTGGTGACCATGGGATGGTGCCCCGCTCGCTCAGCTAGTTGGGTTTTCGCCGCGGCAGCGACTGTTCCGTGGCCGGCGCCGGCAATGTTAATGTTATGGCGCTCGGCATCCAAGAGATGATCCACATCGACGCGCGCATGGGTCGTCTCCCATATACGGGCGTAAGGATTCGTCGCGGATAGACCGGATCGGAAGCTTTCCCAATGTCCGGGAATGTAGAGATCCCGCTTGTTTAAGATCAAATCATCTGCGAACCGGATGGCATGGCGGGTAGCAACTTCCGCGAGTCCGGTTTCGGGTAAGGAGGCCGGCTGAACCAACGCAATGATGCGTTCCAATCGGACCAGTCGTCTGACGTAGACGTCCGTCACGGCGTCCACCACCTCTGCCGGATCGGCCATACCGGAACATTCCAGCACAATCAGGGTGGAATGATAGTCTTGAATCAGTTGGGCGATGCCCCAGGACAAATCCTCTTTGGTATCGCAACAGACACAGCCGCCGGCGAGATTCAGGACTTGCTCCGCGATGACGCCGACGCGAGGGCCATCGATACTGATTTCTCCCGCTTCGTTCATAAGGACGCCGACCCGCTCATTCCGCCGGTTCCAGAATTCCAGCAGCCGCATGAGAAGCGTCGTCTTGCCCGCGCCGAGCGATCCACACAGTATGTAGAAGGGGACGGGAAGTGATCGGATCGGGAGCATCATAGATCTGCGGTGCACATCATCCAGTCACAGAAACAGCTCATGGCGGTCTCTTTCTCAAAGAACAAATCGGATCCTTGGCCGCTTGCTGGCTCCGTCCCGTTCAATGATGATGTAATGCTTCAGGTTGAGGGGCCCGTCGAGCCAGACGGCTCAAATCGCAATGGACCGCGTCTGGATGGCAACATTCAGTCTCCATCTGAATAGTCACGTGGTGAATGCCGAAGTCTTCCGCGATGCGGCTGCGTAGAGACTGAAGCAGGATGCCGGTGAGAGCCGAGTCGTCTCTTTCCACCTGTATATGACAGGTGAGCATGATCAAGCGCGGTTCCACGGCCCAGATATGGAGATCATGGATATTTCTGACCCCGGGAATCGATTCGATCATTGCCGCTACATGCGAAGCACTGATCCCCGGGGGCGTGAATTCAAGCAGTACATCAAGTGATTCTTTAAAGAGCGGCCACGCGCCTCTGATAATGGCGACCACGACGAAGAGGCTGACCAGCGGATCAAGGAACCACCAGCCCGTCAGAATCATGGCCCCGCCGCTGACCATCACCCCTAATGAGACCCAGGCGTCCGCCAGCATATGCCAAAACGCGCTGCGAATATTCAGGTCGTCTTGCGCTCCACGCTGGAGCAGGAGCGCGATGGATAGATTAGCCACAAAACTGACCAGCGCGATTGCCATGACCCACCCGCCCGGCACCGGGACCGGCTCCATGAGTCGCTGCGCCGCCACCAGCGTGAGGCCAAACGCTGTCAGCAACAAGATGAAGGAATTCAAGAATGCGGCGACTATTCCTGCCCGGTGGTAACCGAAGGTCCGGCTCTCCGTCGCGGGGCGGGCAGTCAGGATATGCGCATAGAGGGCGAGAAATAAGGAGCCCTGATCGATGAGATTGTGTCCTGCGTCGCCGATCAGACCGATGCTGTTGGTCCAGAGCCCGCCTGCAAATTCGCCCAAAATGATGACGGCGTTGACGGCGAGGGCGATGCGAAGCCTGGACCGCAATTCCGCATAGGACGGAGCATGTGACATATCTCGTAGTTTCTCATGCCTTCTGCGGGAGGGCAAGGCAGTGAAGGGGTTTCCGGCGGAGGGCTCTCAGCGCCGAGAGGGTGAAGGATCGAATTCCAAGAAGTACTGTCGCGGGAGAAACGTATGTTCGCGCGCCAAACGATAGCCGGCTCTGGTCAATTCATCGATGACTTGTTCGCGGGAAATGAGATGATCTTTGGGAAATCCCAGTTCGCCGGATCGGCGATCTGCGTAGAAGTCAATGATGGCCAGTCGTCCACCGGGCCGGATCGCGCGCGCCGCTCGAGAAAAGTACCGGCTGCGATTTTCAATATGGTGATAGGTATTGCAGAGAAACAATAGATCCACGGATTCAGGTGCCAATTTGGACTCATCCGGGTCCGCATGAATGAAGGTAATGCCGGATGCCGGCCGCTCTGCCGGACCCAAATGGGTCTGAATATACTCAAGCGCCTTCGGTTCGACGTCGATCGCATACACCATTCCGCCGGGGGCCACGCGTTCCCTAAATCGGCGCGTGAAGTAGCCCGATCCGGAGCCGAGATCGGCCACCGCCATGCCCGGTTTAAGATCAAGCGCGTGAATCACCTCCGCCGGTTTTTGATCGACATCTCGCTCGGCCCGGTCGAGTCGGTCCAAGTATTCAGTGACATTCGGAAGCCGGTGCTGGTGTCGATGCTCATGAGGGGCGCAGGCTGTGCCTATGGATAGAATGGCAAACCAAGCCAAGAGAGAGAATAGACCACTGCTCATCCATTGCTTGAGCTTGCTGCTGCGCCGGTATCGCATGGACACCTGAGAATAGAAACGGACCCACTACCCATTTTATTACGGTGATCGGTGTGGCTCGGCCGATTCCGCATTGCTCTACAGTTTATTCGGATCCGTGCTTCATGAGCGCCCATGCAAACGGCTAAACCATCGGATGAGCATTGGATGGCCGGCGCAGG
>DASSBQ010000302.1:0-7184 GCA_035698625.1 Nitrospiraceae bacterium | reverse complement strand
AGACCGAAGACCACGGCCAGCCCCAATGACATGATGAGAAGGATCGAGCTGAGGCTGATTCCGCGGAATATCGTTTCAATGGCAGTCGACCAAGCAGACCACGTTTCAATCCGCTCAAGCGCCTCGCCCGCTGCAACACCGACATTCTTTTGATCCGCGGTCGCCCCGGAGTCACTCGAAGATTGCACCAATTCCTTCAGCGCGGGAACCGCATTCTGGCTGCGGAGTTCGCCGAGCGACGAGACCGCGGCGATCTTGACGGTGGGATCCGTCGAGGCGAGCTTCAGCAGCCCCACCGCCTCCTGCATGGTATAGCGGGCCCAGCGATGCGTTTCACCGGCCGCCGCCTGTTCGAGCCAGGGAATCGATTCGACCAGACCGCTGCTTCCCAAATCGCTGGCCGCAGATCGCCTGACGTCGGGATCCTCATCGCGCAGCTTCGCCCGATTGCGAATCGCATCGGCGATGGGCTTGATTGCCATCCGCAGGCTCCGGTCCCCTTCGGCTCGCATTTGTTCAAGCGCCGGCAGGAGCGACTCATCCGCTTCTTTCATCAACCGGCGGACCGCACCTTCGCGGACTGCATCGTCTTGGCTGCCAAGATCGGCGAGCGCTCCCCCTACCGCGGGATGCGGGGAGGTGCCGGCCGGCCTCTCCTCCGCCCTGGCTGCACCGGGCCCTCCCACGGCAAGGATTACAGCAAGAGCGGAAAGAAGTACGGCAGTCACCTTCATGCCTTTTTATATGTTCCCTGGTGCTTGACCCAATCGCAGCCCTTTTCCGGATTCGTGTACTCGCTCCAAGGCTCCGGCTTTACCAATCCTTTCGAACGCCAGACCACCTTGAACTGGCCGTCTTTGAGGATCTCTCCGATCAACACGGGCTTGTGGGTATGATGATTCGCCTCATCCATCATGATCTCGCCGCCGGGCGCGAGGAATTTTTGCCCATAAACCGCTTTTCGCACCTCGTCAACATCGGTCTTGCCCGCCTTCTCGACCGCCTGCTTCCAGACATGCACCCCGAAATACGCTGCTTCGATAGGGTCATCCGTGACGCGTTTTTCACCGTCGGGTAGATTGTTCTTCTTGCAGTAGGCTTTGAAATTCGCCACGAATTGCTTGTTGTGCGCCGTATCCACGCTTTGATAGTAATTCCAGGCCGCAAGATGCCCGACCAGCGCGGTCGTGTCCATGCCCCGCAGTTCGTCCTCGGCCACGCTGAACGCCATGATGGGCGCATCTTCGGCGCGCAATCCCTGGTTGGCAAACTCCTTGTAGAAGGGCACATTGCTGTCGCCGTTGATCGTGCTGATCACGCACGCGCCGCCCCCCGCAGAGAATTTTTTGATCTTTCCGACGATGGTCTGGTAGTCCTGATGATGGAACGGCGTGTATTCCTCCATAATATTCGCCGCCGCCACCTTTTTGGCCAGCAACATCGCGCGGAGGATTTTGTTCGTCGTACGGGGGTAAACATAATCGGTCCCCAGTAAGTAAAACTTTTTGTAGCCCCCGCCTTCCTTGCTCATCAGATATTCGACCGCCGGCACAGCCTGTTGATTGACGGCCGCGCCCGTATAGAACACGTTGCGGGAGCATTCCTCGCCTTCATATTGCACGGGATAGAACAGCAAGCCGTTATTCTTTTCGAACACGGGCAGCACGGACTTCCGGCTGACGGACGTCCAGCAGCCGAACACCACGGCGACTTTGTCCTGCACCAGCAATTGTTTCGCCTTCTCGGCGAACAGGTCCCAATTGGAGGCAGGATCGACGACGACCGGCTTCAGGGGCCGGCCCAACACACCTCCTTTCGCATTGATTTCCTCCACCGCCATCAGCACCACATCGCGCAATGAGACCTCGCTGATGGCCATGGTGCCGCTCAGCGAATGAAGGACGCCGATCTTGATCGGCTCCTTGTCCGCCGCATACGACAATGCCCACTGCCCGAGATTGCCCAGCAGCGCGGCTATTCCGATCCCTGCCGCCGCTTTTGTCCCGTTCATCAGAAATTCGCGACGCGAGGGCTGCCCTTGGTGTTCGTCTATGCCGGGATTGGTCGCCTCATGTGGTTGCATGGGTTCGTTGGGTTTCTTCATTGCACTGTGCCTCCTTTTCATCTCTTCGTCAAAAAGATCCGCACCACAACTCCCGCATAAGGCGAGGGAAGCGTCGCGCGCACCCTTGAGCTCAAGAAATCGCATGATCATCACGGGCGTCATGTTTTTTGCGCCGCCTCGAAATTCTCAGAAGTTGTACCAGGTCGAGATCATGAAGTTATCTCCTTGGAAGTGCTCGCGGGTGGACCACTCGGTCATCAAATGATTCCACTCGAACGACGCGTACAAATCTCCCCAGATGTGACGGACGGCCGTCAAATAGGTCCGGTGATTCAGAAGATACTGTGTGTCCGGACCGGCCGTCGTCCCTTGCAGATCGGAATTGAGTGGATTGTCGAAGCCATAGCCGGCTATCAAGGTCACATCCCGATTGTAGGCATAATTCAATTCTCCCCAGCCGACGAGGGTGCGAATCGCTTTCCCGGTGCCGAGGTTCCGTTCCTGTCCGTACCGGAAAAATTCGACGCCCAACCCTTGGCCATAGGCAATTTCGCCGGCAAACTTTATCCGGTTGGTGATGGGAATCCCTACCTCAGCCCCCACCAGGTATGAATTGATATCCTGGCCCGACGGGATTCCGCCTGCGGTCGGAGCGGAGCGATAGTACCGGAAGGCGGCGTTTAATGCGATCATCACGCCTTGCATATTGCCGGTCCCATAGTATCCGAATCGGGTTCCGACATAGGGCATCTGCACCGGATCATTGAACGCATTTTCATTACAGGCGAATCCGTTCACTCCGCAATTCCCGGGTGCAATTGCACCGGCGCCGGCGCCCTCAAACGGCCGCCGTTGCGTTTGGGGCTGAATGGCCGAGAGCCCGCGCTCAAATCGCATGACCGTCAACAGACCGTTTACATTTTCCGTGAACTGATGCTTGATCGTCACTTGCGGAAGACGCTGCCAGAGATTGCCGTTATACCCCATGATGGAAAAATCAATCAGGTTCGGATGGGACGACATGATCGGCGTCCAATCCATGCCGGCGGTAATGGTCGTTCTATTGCCGTTGGGAGAGTATTTGACGTTCGCGAGACGAAGACGAGGCGAGATGTTTCCCGCATTGTCCGTCTGACTGTAAAAGTCCGCCTCGACGACGCCCGTCAGCACATGTTTTCCATCGGTCCGATCGGCGCGGAGTCCAAACACGCTATAGCGCGGGTTGAATGTCGACGACGAATTGCTGCTTTTTCCGGCCGCGGTGGCATAACCGTTGAACTGACCGGGGTCCAGGGGATTGGTATTCCTCGTGCTATAAATTGCATCGAGTTCAATGCGTCCGTACGGGACAATGCTGCCCTTGCCTTGCCCGACAAAGGTGGGAGCCACACAGCCTCCGCAAATTACCGCTGGCGGTGTTTCCGTCTCTCGACTGAGGCGACCGCCTCCGGCAGCCTCTCCCGCGCTTGGAGCCTCCTGCGCGAACAGCGGAGCCGCCATAGACAACATCCCGACGATGATCGCACTTTGTGCAAGCCGTCTTGCCACTCTTGCATTCATCCTGTCAGCCCTCCTGGTTCGGACAAATTCAACCACCCATGACCGGAGGGCTCCCGTTACGCCAAAAAAAAACGCCCTTCCGGCCCGGCCATTGGACCAAAAGGACGCCTTTGTCCTTGTCGCTGCTCGGCAGAAGTGAGGACGCCATTGTCTCCACTCCTGTCAAATATGGGCGCTACTTCTATACCGGCTCATGAGCCTCTGTCAAGACAAGATATTGAGGCTGTGTTACACTGAGCCCCGCTGCGTCCATGATGAACTCTATGCGACTCCATTGGCTATCATTCCTGTTCGCCGGATTTCTATGCGTCGGCGCCTGCGCAACGGGGCCGCAAATTGACGAGAACATTGCAACCGACGCAGCGCGCGGCTCCGTCTACCTTGCGCGCATTCCGGACCCCCGCTTCCAGGCGGCGCATCCCATCAAGCTGGACCGCAACCTGATTGCCCGGACCCTCCGCGGAGTCTTAATTCGCGAACAGCAGGACGTTTTGCATACCCTTGTGGTCGGACGATCGAATATCAGCCCCGTATTTTCCGAAGAAGACATCGATTTCCTCTCCCCTCTCATCGAGCAGGCGCTGACCCGCGCTGCGCCTGATCAACAGGTTGGGTTCCGCGTCCTACAGTCTGGTACAGCGGACTATTCGGAAAGAACCGGAGCGGCGGTAGGCTCCTCCGAGCCGCCTCTGAGCCTTTCACCTCGGGAGTTCACCTCGGGCGTCGTCTATGCTTACGGGCGGTCGCTCTACCTCGCGCTGTCGGAATATCGGCATCGTCCCGATCGGCCGGACACGGTCAACATGCCCAACAGGCGTCTGCCGGATCAGACGGGACTTGTCAGGCGCGACGTCCTGTTCACCCCGGACGTGGCCCTACGATCGGATCTTGCGCCGCCGAAGTTCTCCAGCGACGGATTTGCAAAGACCCTCGTGATCGATTTACAGCGCCTGGCCCAGGCTCCGGCATCCACGGATGCGGCGCTTCCGACCAAGGCGCCTTCCCAACAACCGCCGCCGCCCTCCGGTGACGCGGATACCGGCGACGCCGGTGAAGCATCCGCCTTTCGGGAAAACGAGCTCGAAAGCATCAAAGCGGACATGAAGAAAAAGGATAGTGAACTGGAAGAACTACGCAAGGAACTCGGAGCAATCAAACGCCAGCTCGACCAACAAGCCGAGCAAAACGGAAAGCCGGCCGCGCCGCAAAAGAAACCGTTCAAGTAAGGCGCGTCCTACTTGCGCCCCGCCTTCTCCTCGATTTCACCCGCCAGGAGAATGGCTTCCGCAATCTCCCGCATCGATTTCCGCAAATCCATGCTCTGCCGCTGAATGAGCTTGAACGCCTCTTCCTCGGAAAGTTTCTTCGACCGCATCAGATAACCTTTGGCACGATCAAGCAATTTGCGAACTTGAAGCGCTTCCTGCATTTCGAATGATTTTTCCAGCAGGGTCGTATGATCGATCGCAATGGCGGCCTGATTGCCGATGGCCTGCAGCAGCTTGACGTCCTCGGTCGTAAACACATGAGGTTTGGATGTATAGCTGTTGATGACTCCGATCGCTCTTTCCCGCAGCATCATCGGAACGCATAGTAAGGCACACAACCCTTCCCGTTGCGCGAGCTCTCGATACATGAAATCCTGCTCCCGCGTGACATCGGCGACAATGATCGGCCGGCGCTCCTGCACAGCCCGCCCGCTGACGCTTTGCCCCACCTTCACGTTGGGTTTCCGTCGGTATTGCTCGCTCAAACTCTGTGTCGCCCCAATGCGCAATTCGTTCGTGGACTCATCCAGTAGCATGATCGAACAGATCGTCGATCCCATCATTTGGGCGGTCATGGTTACGATAAGCTGGAGCACATCGTCGATGAGCCGGTTTGATGAGACCGTCGCCGACACCTGAGAGAGCGTGTCTAACTGCAAGGCCTTGCGTTTCATTTGGTCGTACAACCGGGCATTCTCGATTGCGCCGCCGACCTGATTGGCGATCGTGGACAGCAATGCCATCTCATCCTCGCGGTATCGCCTCGCGCGCTTGTGTTGAACATTGATCACACCGACCGCTTCTTGTTTCGCCATGACAGGAACTGAAATGAATGCCTGATACCGATCTTCAGGGAGATTGTGAAAGAATTTAAAGCGGGGATCATCGCTTGCATTGCTGGGAATCACCACCCGGGTCCGCTCTCGGGCGACCCATCCGGTGATCCCTTCGCCCAAGCCGATGGTGATTCGGCCGATCAATTTCGGATGCGGGTTCTTTGATGCTCGAAGAATAAGCTCGTCCCGGGTATCGGACAAGAGATACAACAGGCAGGCATCGGCGTTGGTCACCTCGACGACCATATCGACGATATGTTTGAGTACAACCTCGAGATCGAGGATATTGCTGATCGATTCGGTGATACGGTGCAGTGTATCGACCTCGCGGGTTTTTTCGCGCAAGGCCTTTCCAAGTTGCGCGACCGTCTGAGTCCGTTTGAGGTCCATGGGTCAACGTCGTTTGAAAGGGCTGCCGCCCCGCGGCACGCGCCGGCGCACCGTTTCGGCAAACCAATCAGCGCAATCCTGCCGGTGAAGCGGAGCGATTACAACCTCCCCGATTCGTTTCGGCAGCACGCAATACACAGTGCCATGAATGACCTTTTTATCCGACTGCATCGCATTCCAGAGGCTCGCGAATGAAACACGCGGCAATTCACAAGGCAAGCCGGCAGCTTCAACAAGGCTGCGGACGCGGTCGACCACGTCCATACCGCAAAGACCGACATGCCTCGCAATATCCGCTTCGTGCACCATGCCGATCCCCACCGCCTCCCCATGGATCAATCCCCGATATCCGCTCAGCGCCTCCAATGCATGCCCGATCGTATGGCCGAAGTTGAGAACCCGACGTCGATCCGCTTCTCGTTCGTCTTCCGCCACGACCTGCGCCTTGATCTCGCACGAACGCGCAATAACCCGCGATACCGCGTCGTCTTCATGCTGCAGGATCCGCTCGATATTGTGAGCGAGAAAGTCGAAGAATGTTTCATCGGCGATCACTCCATACTTGATCACTTCAGCCAACCCCGCCATCCATTCGCGAGGCGGCAGAGTCCGCAGGGTATCGATGTCGGCCAGGACCGATCGCGGCTGATGAAACGCTCCGATCAAATTCTTCCCCAGCGGATGATCGACTCCCGTCTTTCCGCCCACGCTGGAGTCCACCTGGGCCACCAAGCTGGTGGGAACCTGGATAAAAGGAATGCCCCGCAAATAAATGGCGGCGGCAAACCCCGTCAGGTCTCCGACGACTCCGCCGCCGAGCGCCACCAAGGTGGAGCCCCGCTCGAATTTCCGGCGAACCAATTCATCCAGGATGTGTGAAATCGTCCGAAGCGACTTCGTGCGTTCCCCCGGAGGAAGAACGACGGCGGCCGTCTGAAAGCCGGCTCCGGCAATGGAGCGCGTCACGGGTTTGAGGTACCGACTGGCCAGATTCTTATCGGTAATGATGCCGACTTTGTCTGTGCGCCGAAGTTGTTGGAGACTCGCGCCGATATCCGAGAGCAG
>DASSBQ010000301.1:0-3362 GCA_035698625.1 Nitrospiraceae bacterium | reverse complement strand
CTTCGAGCGGCAAGAGAATGTCGGCGAAAATAATGGCGGCATCGAGCGGAAACCGTTCGATCGGTTGCAAGGTGACTTGGGCGGCCAGTTCCGGCGTCTTGCACAGCTCCAGAATTGAATGGTTGGCGCGCAGCCGCCGGTATTCCGCCATGTACCGGCCTGCCTGGCGCATGAACCAGACCGGCGTGCAATCTACCGGTTCGCGCCGGCAGGCTTTGAGAAAACGATCATTCATGAGAGGCGCATTGTATGGGCGGCCTTGAAGAACTGTCAAATTGGAGGGCCCTGTCCATCGCCTTCCGGCAAGGGATTCGATGCCGCTTTTGCCGTCTCGGTAGACAGGCCGGCGATTTCCAGTACAATCACTCGCAGCCGACACGCAAAAAAAATCTCTCGCATCGCCTGGTGATTGTGTATAATACGATTCCAACGGTAATCGGAAAATTCGGTCCACATCGTATCCGGCGGCCTGCCTCACGACTTCTCCACATCTAGCGCCGCGGTGATTGACAGACTGATCGGGACCACGGCGCAACGCTTCACCAGATCTCGCCGATCCCCTTATCAGCATGGAGGAAAGATGAGCGACACACGTGCCCTGCCCCTGCCCAAAGCATCCCGGCCTTCAAAAGGACCGGAACTCTGGCTGACGGTTCTGCGCTGGTTTGATTCCTGGGCGGGACTCGAGCATATGAAAGTCGAAGGTCCTCCGCGCGTGGATTGGCTGCGTTGCGTGCCCATTATTGCAGTCCATCTCATGTGTTTGGGCGTATTCTGGGTGGGATGGAGTTGGACGGCCGTCGGGGTGGCGGCCGCCTTTTATTTCGTCCGGATGTTTGCGATCACCGGCTGGTATCACCGCTACTTCTCTCATCGCACCTTCAAGACAAGCCGTGGATGCCAGTTTGCATTCGCTTTGCTCGGGTCCTCCTGTGCGCAACGGGGTCCGTTGTGGTGGGCGGGGCATCACCGCCATCATCACATTGCGTCCGACAGCAAAGACGACGTGCATTCTCCCCGCCATGGAGGATTCTTGTGGTCCCACATCGGCTGGTTCACGTCACAGACTCATTTCGCGCCCCGGCTCAAAAGCATCGGCGATTTTGCGAAATTTCCCGAACTGCGATTCCTCGACCGATTTGACGTCCTGGTGCCGACCTTATGCGGATTCGGCATGTTCGGACTGGGCAAACTCCTGGAGTTGTACGCGCCGAGTCTAGGAACCAACGGCCCGCAAATGCTGATCTGGGGATTCTTCATCTCTACGGTCGCCCTGGTCCACGGCACCTGCACGATTAATTCCCTCTCCCACGTCTACGGGTCGCAGCGCTATGAGACAGGCGACGACAGCAGGAACAACTTCTGGCTCGCATTGATCACCCTGGGCGAGGGATGGCACAACAATCATCATTATTACCCGGCTTCCACCCGGCAGGGGTTCTATTGGTGGGAAATCGACGTGACCTTTTACATCCTGAAAGCCATGGCCTGGCTGGGGCTCGTCTGGGATGTCCGCGGCGTTCCGCTGCATGTCCGGGACGAGAAGAGCAAGGCAGCCTGACTTTCAATCCCATTACGCCCAGTCTGATTCCTCGCGCGCCGGCATCGGCCGGTATAATCCACTGAGTGCGCTCCGAATCCTGTTCGCTTCTCCCTCGAGGCGGGCGAGATCTTCCTCCTTCGCCATCCATGCATCATCCGGCGCCAACTCGATGCGATAATGGTTCTTGCGCAGGGAAAACCATTCAATATAGGGATGGGGCGCCAAGTGCGGGTGAGGATCGAAGGAGATCAAGCTGACGTCTCCGAGCTGCGGGATCTCGACATCCCCCAGGACTTGTCCGGCTAATTCCTCGTCCGAGAACCGGCTGTTTCGAAAGCAGATCATCCGGCCTTCGATCTCCCCGCGACAATCGCCGCGAAGAAACAATTCAACGGAGCCGATACCGGCAAAATAAATGCTGCCGACGACGCTGCCCGGCATGCGGTTGTCCAGAAAACCGTCTCGCACCCAACGACCGTTCCCAAATTTTTGCGCCACGGTACATCTCCTCTCTATTTGAAGGACACGGGGTTGACCTCCATCGCATCGACCTGTCCCTCCGGCTCTTCTTGGAGAGCGCCCGTCACCACTCCGGCCAAAATCAGCATGCTGCCGATCCATCCCTGTACATCCATGGTCTCTCCGAGAAAATACCAGGCCAGCCACGAGGCGCATGCCGGCTCCAGCGAAAACAGCAATGCCACTTGTTGAGCCGGCAGGACCCGCTGGACCCAGATCTGGATGGCAAAAGCGCCGGTGGCAAAAACGCCGGTGACCACCAGTCCTATGACGAGTACCGGACTGAACGCGAAGACCGACGGCGACGGGGACTCCCAGGCCATCATGGTCAACATGGCCGGGGTAACCATCGCGAGCTGCCAGGCGAACACCGCCACGGGATCCGCGATTCGCGTGTATCGTTCCAGGCAGGCGATGTGCGCCGCGAAGGCCGCGGCGCAGCCCAGGCTGAGGAGATCGCCGATATTCCCTTGCGCGGACGGTTTCACCAGCAACCATAGTCCCGCCATGGCGCATAATGCCGCCATCCATCCTCTCGGTCTCCATCGCCTCAGAAACAGCGGTACGAGCACGACATACAGCACGGTGATGAAGGCGGAATTAGACGCGGTGGTGTAGTGCAGCCCGACGGTCTGAAGAACATAGCCGAGAAATAACCATACCGTGGCTATGGCACTGATGCGGATCGTGAATCGATCACGAGGGATATGCCGGCCGGCGATCCACAGCACCCCGAATACCAGCGCGGCGCCGATCAGAAAGCGCAAAAAGAGAAATGTCAGCGGAGGAACTTGCTCGAGCGCGGCCTTGGTGGCGGGAAACGTGGCGCCCCACACCACCGTCGTCAGAAGAATCGCAAGCCGGGGCATAACCGATGGGAATGAGGAGTGTGGCCCTCACTTCTCGTTGATTTGCTGATTACGGTTTGCACAGCGGGCAGCGCCGTTGTTCCGTCGTCCCCGCCTGCTCCATCGCCGCGAGCGCGCGTTCCTTATCCGGGTAATCGAACCAGCCGCCACCCCAGTAATCGCTGTTGGACATGTTTGACGGGACTTCCGAACAACGATCGCGGTGGAGCGTCGCCCGATCGATGGCATGCGCGATATGAACCCAATAGGTCATGACACACGTAATCGCTTTCCGGCGCCCATAAAGACGCCTACCCTACCACGCGAATACATGGTCGGGCAATTCAACCGTTCAGAGTCAGGTCGGTTGGGACACAAATGGAGGTACTATTAAACACCTGAAATGGAAGAAACCCGCTACGGCAGGAGTTGCCATTCGTCCTTTTCGATGA
>DASSBQ010000300.1:0-4632 GCA_035698625.1 Nitrospiraceae bacterium | reverse complement strand
CAGACGAGGCCGTCTTCGCGAACGGCTCCATCCGACAGGCCATCTTCTAACAGGCTTCCCCCATAGCGCCCGGACACTGTGGTCACATGAAACGACGGCTCATGCCGATGACGCACGGTTTCGCCCATATGAATGTGATATCCGCGAACGCGGAGCTCGGATGGGCGATCAATATGGAGCGCGATCCCTTCCACCAAAGTGGTGACTTTATCGCGTTGCAGCGTCGTTGCAATATCGAGGAGTTCCAGGCCGGTCGCTTCTCCACCGGCTTCGACGGCGTAGGGATCGCCGATCGGCCCACCCAACATTTGATACCCCCCGCAGATGCCCACCAACTCGCCGCCGTTCTGAACATGGGCGTGCAAGGCGCCATCCCAGCCCTGCTGCTTGAGATACCGCAAATCGGCGAGCGTATTTTTTGTGCCGGGAAGGATGACGACGTCCGCGCCGACCAGGTGCGCCGGCGTGGAGCTATAGCGGAGCGCCACATCCGGTTCATTCAGCAACGGATTGAAGTCGGTGAAGTTGCTCATGTGGGGGACTAAGAGAACGGCCACATTCACGAGTTGCGGCGAGAATGACACCGATCCGCGCAAGTCGGGCGACAGCGAATCCTCCTGGTCCAACTGCAACGGTCGCAGAAACGGAATCACGCCGAGCACCGGGACGCCGGTGCGCTGCTCGATAAAGGCGATACCGTCCTCAAATAATGCCCGATCGCCTCGAAATTTATTGATGACGATGCCGATGATGCGCCGGCGTTCCTCCGGGGTCAGGAGGTCCAACGTCCCGATGACTTGCGCGAACACCCCTCCTCGATCAATGTCCGCAATCAACAGCACCCCTGCATCGGCCAAGTGGGCGACAGGCCAATTGACGAGGTCACGCTCTCGCAAGTTGACTTCTGCGGCGCTGCCCGCCCCTTCGATCACGATGACCTCATACTGCCGCGCCAGCCTCTCGTAGCTTTCACGCACGAACTGAAACAACGGCGCACGCGACTGACCATACGCAGCCGCTTGAAGTTTGGAGTGGATTCTCCCCTGCACGATAACTTGGGAGCTGGTCTCGGATTCCGGCTTCAACAGGATCGGGTTCATATCAACGTGCGGCGGGATCCCGCAAGCTTCGGCTTGAAGAGCTTGGGCCCGGCCGATCTCCCCTCCCTCCGGCGTGACAGATGAATTCAACGACATGTTTTGGGCCTTGAACGGGGCCACCGCGCGTCCGTCGCGGCACAGAAGGCGGCACAGGCCGGCCGACAAGACGCTTTTCCCCACGTCGGAGCCGGTGCCGAGAAGGGCAATCGCTTTGGCCAATCGATGAGAACGAGTCTCCTCCATGGCTACAACGCCTCAAAGCGGTAACTGAGGCCCCCGTAGAAGGCAATTCCCGGCGCGGGCACGACGAAGCGTTCCAGAGCGCCGCCGCCGGTCAGCACGTTCACGGCCATGATGCCGCTCGTGGAGTATTTCTGGTCCAGCATGTTGTTGATCATCAAGAAGCCGGCACCTGATCTCTCGATAAGCTCTGCACATCGACGTCGCGTCATGTCATTGGGCGGCCCGGCAAACTCACACGCGGCAGGCCGCTCTCGGGATGGCAGTCGATCAACACCCGGCAACCGTAGACCGGTTCAAGGATATCCGCGCGTAGCACCCGGTCGGGATGGTCCAATGCCGCGAGCCGGCCGTGGTCCAGCAGGAGCAGCAGGTCACAATACTGGCTCGCCAGGTTCAAATCATGGGAGACGAGGATGATCGTCAATCCACGCTCTCGGGTCAGTCGGTGAAGAATACGGCTGATCTCGAGTTGATAATTCAAATCCAGAAACGCCGTCGGTTCATCGAGCAATAAGATGTCAGCCTCCTGCGCCAGCGCCCGGGCGATGAGCGCGCGCTGTCGTTCACCTCCCGATAGTTCCGTGATCGCCTTATCCGCCAAATGGAGGACGTTGAGGCTGTCCATGGCTCGTTCTGCAGCGGCGTAGTCGTCCTTTCCTTCCCAGCCCCAGAGATCCAGCAGGCTGGTTTTTCTGTGGGGGTAGCGTCCCATCAGCACGATATCGTGGACGGTAAAGGGAAACGCTGCCTGGAATTCTTGCGGGACGTAGGCCAGCAACTTCCCAATGGTCTGTCGCGGAAGCGCGGACAGGTTGCCGCCGAAAAGGTGAATCGTTCCATGTTGCGGGGCCACGATGCCTGCCAGCAGCTTCAAGAACGTGCTCTTTCCCGACCCATTTGGACCGATGACTCCGACCGTTTGCCCCGCCGAAACCGAGAGGGTGAGTTGGTGGAGCACAGGAAGGTCCGGTTGGGCCGACCCGGTGGAACGAGTATAGGCGAATGACACGTTATCGAGATGGAACGCCTGTCGGGATTTGGTCATTGAGCGCTCCGCTTACCTCCGCGGGCCGGCCGGTTCACAGCGTCGCGGCGATTCATGGCGAAGGCGGCACAGGAGACAACGAAACATCCGGAAAGGCATCAGCGTGGAGCAATGTCGCAAGCCGCTCCAATCCCTCGACAATTCGAGGCCCGGGCCGGTCCATCAGCACGCGTTCGATTTGATAGCACCGCCGGGAGCCGGCGGTGCTCATACCTCGCCAGCGCTGCCATGGCTGCTGTTGTTCTGGAGAAATTCCTTCCGAGACGCCGACCGGAAAAACAAGGACCTCGGGATCTTGCTTCAATACATCCTCCATGGAAATCCGGGGATAGGCCCGTCCCGTCGCCGCTCCGATATTCTCGGCGCCGGCCAACTCGATGAGGTGATGAATGAAGCTTCCCGGTCCGACCGTCATGAGCGGATCGTGGTTGAGGACATACAAGAGCCGGGGCTTGGACAATCCGGCCGTGCGTTCCTTGACGCGCTGGATGCGACGCCGAAGATCAGAAACCAGTTTCGTCGCCCCGACGCTCTGATCGAGAATCCGGCCCACGGTATGGACATGCGAAAGGACGTCCTCGACCGTTTTCGTCTCCATCACGTAGGTTGTAATTTTGAGCTGGTCGAGTTTGTCGATGAGGCCGGGATCCACGAAGGCCCGCGGGGTGAGGATCAGATCGGCCTTGAGCGCCACCAACGATTCAATGCCGGGCCTCGTCCCGCCGATTTTCGGCTTGAGCGCAGCGTCCGGCGGGTAATTGCAGAATTGGGTCACGGCAACCAGGCGATCCGCGGCTCCAACCGCATACAAGATTTCCGTCACGCTCGGCGCAAGCGAGACAATGCGGTGTGGCGGCTTGGCCAAGTAAATTTTTCTGCCGAGATCGTCGACAAACGTTCGGATGGCGATATTCGCCATGAACGGCATCCCGGTCAATATGCCTTGTTGTCGCCGCTTCATCGCATCGTGATCCGTGGTGGCCTCGTGGAACGCGAACACGCTCTGTGCCCCCGACCAGTAGGATGCCTGTACGAGTATGGCCGGTTTTTCAGCCGGCTTGCTATCGTCCGGACGGGCAAATAAAAAATCCCCAGGGCCTGTAATTGGACCCTGAGGATTTGCACCCGCAGCGTGATCCTCGCCGCGCCCCTACCCTGCACACCCTCTTCCCTGTCTTGTGGTCGGAAAAAACTGGTTGGAATCTATGAAAAGCACCCGGATTTTGTCAAGTTCAATTTTGTCCGGATAGGACCTTCTAATGCGCACGATATGGCCTGGGAAATAGGCCGCGCTCCGAAATGGGGGCATCGCTCCGGCTTTCGTGAGGGCATGAGGCTTGCTCAACATGACGGCGAAATGCGGAGGACGAGAGTTCGGGAATTCCGACTTCAACATGCGCAATTTACTCATTAGTCTGGCCATCATTGCCGTCTTTCTTGAGACTTCCGGCCTCATCTGGTCGGCCAAAGAGGGTCAACCCAGCGAAGCGTACCGCCAACTTTCCCAGCCGCCTGAGAGACGAACAGACAATCCGCTGAGCAACGGGTACTTCATGATGATCGGCTTTGCGGCCGCGGCGGCGGAGGACCCGGTGCAAATCGGCTTTGAGATGTGGCGCGAGGCCGTGGACGCGCCTGGCCGTCGCCTGTTCGATTATCACCGGCCCGGTCGCGCGGAATTACGGACGACGCTGGACGCAGGAGCTGCCTTTCCGGCTTGGACGGCAGCCGATCCTGTCGCTGAATTTCGACAGCCCGATGCGCTTCTTCGCATGTCGATGGATCGCTACACGACGTTGTTGAGCCGTTATGAGCGCTTTCTCGACATGCCCTTTGAAGACTGGGGTTTTGGACTCGAGGGAATTCCTCGTTTCGAAGAGTTCCTGCTCACCCATCGGCTCTATGTGGCCGCCGGATATGCGGAATCGACACAGGCCGGATGGATTCGGTTACAGCGGGACATGCAGGCGTGGCGAGCAATCCTGGCGGGAGCTCGGACCCTCTCCATCAAGACTGCGGCATTGCTCATACTCGATGATGACATCGTGTTTCTCTCCAAACGGCTGATGTCCGATTCGACGGCGCCCGCGGCGGCATTGCTCACAATGACCCGGCCGTTCACGAAGGAAGAATATTCGCTCCGTTGGCCTATCCAGAACCAATTTGCCATCGGGACTTCCCAGGGGCGGAGGACGGGGTTGGATCCTCTGACAGGAGCGGATGAAACGGTCAGGGGGGAAGAGT
>DASSBQ010000299.1:0-18270 GCA_035698625.1 Nitrospiraceae bacterium | reverse complement strand
TCATCGAGACCTGGCACATTTCCGCCTTGACTCCCTTTTCCATGAGCTGATCGAAGCGTTTGGTCATTTCGGCATCCATCCTGTCTTTTTCAAACAGTTCCAACGCCGGACCATGGACCACCAGTTCGACATCGATCTTGTCCGGACCACCCTCCGCCTCAATATGCTTGTTGATGAGAGTCAGCGCATACTTGGCTACCTTCAGGATCCTTCCCGTCCACATGATAGAGTACCTTTACCTTGCCGTTGTTTGAGGAGTCGGCTGCAAGAAGGTTGGTCGAACTCGTGAACAGGACCAGCGCGGGCAGAAGAGCAAACACGACAAGAACCCATTTATAGGACCGGCATCGCATAACTATGTAAGCCTCCTTAGTTCGGAATGGTTTCCGCACGCTTATCATGGAAGCATGGTACACCAAGCGATGAGACGGCGTTAGAGGAGGACTGGTCGCGGACCGAACGATTATTCCCCTATGGCATAGGGGAAATGCCTCTAGCGGCGAAGGGCCGCCGGAAACCCGCCCACGGGCTTGCAGCAGCGAGGCCGCGATTGCGGCAGGACTTCGCAACCATGGACGCTAAGTAGGAAACCGCTTGCTGAAGTATACGGCAGCCTGAGAGCGACGGGTCACGTGCAGTTTTTGGAAGATATTGCTCAAATAATTGCCGACCGTTTTTTCACTCAGATTTAACGCGGCAGCGATCTCTTTGTTCGTCTTGCCGTCCGCCACAAGGGCCAGAACACGCCGTTCCTGCGTGGCCAAGTCTTCCTGTTTGCCGCCGCCGGAAGCAGACAGCGACTTGACCTTTGATAACACGCGTTCCGTAATGCCGGGATCGAGAATGGACCGTCCGCTCGCCACCATCCGCGTGGCCCGGATCAATTCGTCTCCGCTCACTTCTTTCAGCAGAAATCCGTCGGCGCCGGCCAGAATCGTCCCAAGGACCGCCTCTTCATCCGCATAGCTGGTCAAGAACAGGACCCGCGTGCCGGGAGAAGCCGTACGAATTTCGCGGCAAGCTTCCACTCCGCTCCCATCCGGCAATCGCACGTCCATCAGCATCACATTCGGCTTTAATCGTTTGCCTTGCTCCACGGCTGCCGCCACCGTGCCGGCCTCGCCGATCACATCAAAATCACCGGCCTCGCTGAAGAGCGTCCGCAGCCCGAGGCGGAGGACTTCATGATCATCCACGAGCATCAGGCGAATGACTGCTGGACTATGGTGCGACATGCAGAAGCTCCAGAGGAATATCAATACCAGCCTGGCTCCCTCTCCTACCCGGGATTGGATTTCCAAATGTGCGTGGAGCTGCCGGCGCGAGCCGCCATATTCTTCAATCCCGCTCCCCCGCCGTTCACGCCATCGGGATCGAATCCCACTCCGTCATCTTCGACGATCAGACGCACGCCTTGATCCTGCCGGCGGAGCGACCGCTTCATTGCGCGCCTTCGCATGCCGAGCGTTGTTGCTCAAGGCTTCCCGCACGATATAGATAATATGCCGCGCCTGTTCCGCCGTCATCCGAGCGGTCGCTGCCGGATCGATGTCGACCCGGCACCGAAGTTCACCGAGCGTTTCCATCGTGCGGGCCAGCGATCCCAGAACCGATGCAAGGTCATGCCCGTCCGTGACCATCGGCTCAACCCCGGCAATGTATCCACGCAGGTCGCGGATGATAGATTTGAGTCCGTCCGCCGACTGGCTCAATTGCTCGATCGCTTCCCGCGAATCCTTGGACACGAGCCGCTGACATCGCTCCAAACGTAACCCCAGCGCGGACAGGCACTGGATGATGCCGTCGTGGAGATCCTGGGACATCGTTCCCGCGTCTCGAGCGCGTCGCGAAGTTGCTCTTCACTCAATCGAGCTGTTTCTTCGGCCAGGGTGGTCTGTGCGAGCAGATGACGGAGATCAGACAACATCCGACGATATCCCTGGATCATCGCAATCAGGACTAATAGATAGGCCGTCAATCTGATGACGTGCCAGAACCACCAGCGACTGTCCCAAACCGTGGAATACACGAACATGACCTCAGCCAGCGCGAAGAGAAACGCCAGGGACGCAAAGAGTTGATCTTCCGCGTTGCCCCTATGCCGGTACTGAGAAGCGAAGTGGAAGGCCGAGGCGAGAAACAGCGTGCAGGCGAAGAGCTGCGGAGCAATCGCAGCCGGCGTAAATATATCGTCCCGGACCATGGATGGAATCCGCTCCGGGAACATCAAGACCCACGTGCCGAAAGCAACCGATGCCGCCGTCACCGTCCAAACGATGGAACCGGCCTTTTGTGAGACTCTCCATGACGGGGGCAGCCAGATCAACGCAAAGCCGATCCCGCCCGCTAAACTTGCCATGCTCCGCAAGAAAATGAATGCATCGCCCGGCTCGGCCACCGCGTGGAAGCTTTCGAGCAATCCCATGCCGAGAAACCCGCCTGCGACCGGGTAGAGACGGGCGCCGATGGCATCCGTCCGCTGGAGCAACACGATCCCCATCGCGATTGCCGCCAATCCGCCGATGGCTTCCATGGCCGAATGCAGAGGTTCTTGATGCCAGCGCCATGTCGAAGCCAGCATCCGCAGCATGACGCTCATGATCAGCGCGCCGGCGGCGGTCGCTGCCATCCAGGTATGGAGGGGCAAGAGCTTCGGCTTCACGATGCTCTCTGAAGAATGAGGAAGAATTAGGAAGGAGGACTTGTTCTTACCCCCTTAAGACTGGTATTCGGCAATGGCGAATTTGCGCCGGCCTACGCGCAAACGGTACTGCCGGCCAGGCACCAGGCTGACCATCGCATTCGGATCGATCTGCTTCTGCTCGTCGATCTCTACCCCGCCCTGCACGATCAAGCGGCGTCCTTCGCTCTTGCTGAGAACCAAACCCGTCTTCGCGACGATCTCGAGCAGAGTCATGGCGGGAGCCGCGCTGTCATTCACATCGGCATTCGTCAGCACCACCCGCGTGTCCGGCTCTTGCGGAAATTCCCGAGCCTGAAATTTATGCCGGAAGGCCGCCCTCGCGGCGCGGCCCGCCTCCTCGCCATGGTAGCGGCCCACAATTTGCTCCGCGAGCGCCTGCTTGGCTTCCATCGGATGGATGGTTTTCAGGCGAGCGAGATCTTCGGTCGTGAGCAATTCATAGTATCGCACCATCAACGCATCGCTGATCGACATCAGCTTTCCGAACATATCGTCCGGAGTATCCTCAAGGGCGATGTAGTTGCCGACGCTTTTGCTCATTTTCCTGACGCCGTCCGTGCCTTCCAACAGCGGCATGGTGATGACGACCTGCGCCTCCTGCCCGTAATCGCGCTGGAGATCCCGTCCCACCAGAAGATTAAACTTCTGATCTGTCCCGCCGAGTTCAATATCCGCCTTGAGCGCGACAGAGTCGTATCCCTGGATGAGCGGGTACATGAATTCATGGATGCTGATCGGCTTCTGCTCCGTATAGCGTTTGTGAAAGTCTTCCCGCTCGAGCATGCGGGCGACATTATAGTGAGCGCTGAGCTGGATCAATCCGTCCGCCGTCATCGTGCTCATCCATCGGCTGTTGAATTCAACCGTGGTCTTCTGCGGATCGAGAATCTTAAAGATTTGTCGCTGATAGGTCTTGGCGTTTTCGAGCACCTTCTCCTTGGACAACGCCACGCGGGTTTCCGAGACGCCGGTCGGATCGCCGATCATGCCGGTAAAATCGCCGATCAAGAAAATGACCTGGTGGCCGAGGTCCTGAAAGTGCTTCAGCTTATGAATTAAGACAGTGTGGCCCACGTGCAAGTCAGGCGCGGTCGGATCGAACCCGGCCTTCACCCGCAGTGGCCGGGCTTCCTTGAGCGAGCGGGTAACCTTGGATTCGAGTTCGGTCTGTTGAATGACTTCAACGGATCCACGAAGGATGAGATCCAGTTGCCGCGTCAGTTCGCTCACAGACGTCCTTCCTGGTTATCGCGACTGGTCTCGCTGCGGACCGTGACGAGTCCCCGCAGTCGGTCGAATGTTTTCGGGCCGATGCCCTTGACGAGCAAGAGATCCTCGAGGGCCGTGAAGGGACCATGGGATCGACGGTAGTGAACGATCCGTTCAGCCAGCGACGGTCCGATGCCGGGTAGGCGATCCAATTCCCGGGCCGTCGCAAGATTAAGGTTAACATGAGTCGTTGCCGTCAATCGTCGTGGCTGCGATGAGACCGGGCTCGCCGGCCGACTGAGTGGCAAAGAAGGCTGAGCCACGACGTCGCCCTGAGCGAGCGGAGGGGCAACCTCACGTTGATCAAACGCGGCCGCCGCTTCTGATCCCGACTCTCCCTGGTTCGGTGGCACCGTCCACCCTATCCAAGCGATCACGGAGAGGGTCACGCCCAACATCGCCAGTTTGGTGATCACGGATGGGATCACGTCATCCTCGTTTGCGCGCCACGAATTATTCCGTATGCCTCATGAAGTATGGTGCGATTGCGCGGTGTCGAGAAGGCTTGCTCGATCGAATACCGGCGAGCGTTCACTTCACCAGATCACCCAATCACGCCGATCATGACTTTTGTTGCGTGCTCAGGAATTGCTCGTACTGCTGGGCGGTCATCAACTTCTCGATGTCCGTCGGATTCGTGAGATCGATGACGGCCATCCAGCCTTTGCCGTATGGGTCGGAATTGACGGACTCGGGATGATCCTTGAGATCCCCATTGATCTTGGCCACCGTGCCGCTGACCGGTGTATAGATTGTGGAGGTCGTCTTCGTCGATTCCACTTCGCCGATCTGATCCCCGGCCGTTACGTTGGTTCCGACTTTCGGAAGGTCAATGAAGACGATATCGCCGAGCGCATCCTGCGCAAAATGGCTGATACCGATGGTCGCCTGTTTTCCTTCGACACGGGCCCATTCATGTTCTTGATGATAGCGAAGATTGGACGGTATCATGAGTTCCTCTTTCCTGGCTGAGGTCCACAACACTTGTTCGGATCGCGATCCTAGAAAAGGGCGGCCGCTTTGTCAAGGAACGCCCTCTCCCGGATCGGGCACCAGAAGCACGTTGACCTCCTCACGGAGGCGGACACGATCGGCATGCTGCAAGAGTTGTCCCGGTTCCATTCGGCTGTTTAATCCCTTGACGCGGGCCAGGACCCACAATTGTTGCGTGCTCGGCTGGCCTACCACCGGCTTTCGGAGCGCCTTCGTTTCGGCATTTTTCACCAGAGCCGCCATCTGCTCCACTTCGGATCGTCCCGCAGGCCCGTTCAGGAGGAGATCAAATCCACGGCGACTGGCTTCGGCCGCATCTTCACCATAATTGACCAAGGCAGAGAGAGGCTCGGAAGCCGCGCCAGGATGCACCTCAAGGATCACGCGAAGTCCATGTCTCGCTTGCTGCAAGCCGCGCCTCACTTGCGCCAATGCATCGAGTTCCTGGCGGGCCTTCCATCCCACCCAGTGCCATAACGTGCCGGCCGCCTGTTCCTTGTTGATCACCTCACTCGATTGGGAAGCCGGCTCCGTGCCCTGCACGGAGCCGGCGGATGTCGCCAGCGCGTGCATAACCTCTTCGGGAGTTTCTTGATATTGCGCCTGGAATCCGGCGAGGGCCGCGTCGCCAATTTCATAGGCGAAACTGTTACGGCTCCGCGTTCGGACCAACAGGCCGTCGATATCGGCTCGGGTCAAATCCGAGAGCAGCGCCGCCAGATGCGTGGTCACGGAAGGGTTCAACACATCGAGCGTGGTCCAGGGCCGGACAGTGCGATCCCGCGGATCAAACACGGACATCTGCCATCCGGTCCGGACGTCGAGCCAGGGCGCTCGCAAGAGATCGACGACGGCAACCACCGACAGGCCGGCGCGATGCGCCTCCGGCACCAGTTTGTTCAGAAGCGGCCGAACTACCGGCGCGTGCACCGTGGCAAACAGCACTCCGAACTTTGAACCGCCCGATTCCTGTTCCTCGGACGGGATCGCACGCACTCCATCGGCACACAGCACATCGCAACTGACGTCGAGCATCAATACGGTCACACCGGATGCGCGCGTCTTTTGCAGCCACACATCGGGACTGGACAGAGACGCCACACTTGCGGGTGAAACCAACAAGGCGGTATGCCCGTGCACGGCATGTTGAAAGACAACGCCCTCGCGCCGCAAATCATCCAACCGTTGCGTGGCCTGCAATTGAAACGAATCGGTCGGAATCAGAAGGGGTTCCATGGCCAGCAATGTCTGATACTCCGATACGGCCGCAGTCAGATCACCTGCCTGCTCAAGCGATTGACCAAGGCGCCAATGTCCTTCGGCTTTGCGTGGCGATTTCGGATACACAGCGAGCAATCTCCTGAACGTTCGGATCGCAACATCGTGTTGGCCTTCAGCTTGTGCTTCGATCGCTCCGGTCCAGAGCCGATTTTCGGCTTCAATGGACGGATCCGCGGAAGCGGGCAATGGACTTGGAGCATGAGTTCTGACACAAGCCGTCCAAAGACAGGCAGCCAGGAGGCCGGACAAGATAGACAGTGGCAGATGAGTCAAACGACAACCCGCGGAAGAAAGAAGGGCACCACTACCCGAGAAGTTCCATTTCCGGAAAGAAGTATCCGATTTCGAATGCAGCCGTTTCCGGCGAATCCGACCCGTGCACCGCATTGTACTCGATATTGGTCCCGTGCAATTTTCGCAGGGTCCCGGCATCTGCCTTGGCCGGATCGGTCGCTCCCATCAGTTCGCGGTTCTTCTTAATCGCATTCTCCCCTTGAAGAACCAACACAACCACAGGGCCGGAAGACATGAAGCTGCACAGACTGTCAAAAAACGGCCTCGCCTTATGGACGGCATAGAATCCCTGCGCCGTTCCCTTGGAGAGATGCATCATCTTGATAGCCGCCGGCTTCAGGCCGGCCTTTTCGTACCGGCCGATCACCTCGCCGATGACGTTTTTCTTGACTGCGTCCGGTTTGATAATCGCTAACGTCCGTTCACTCATGGAATCACGTTCCTCTCATCAGCATGATCGTGCGTTGAAAACAGGCAGGACCACAGGTTGTGGAAAAAATGACAATAGGCGGATTCTATAGAAGGCAGGCGGTCAGAAACAAGGGAAAGGATGTGATGAAATGACCGGCGCCGAACTTCGTCCTGTTCGACGGATTCCTATAAGCTGTGATAGAGTGGCGCGCCATGAGTAAGCCGGTACTCCAGGCCAAGCAGAACTGCACGCTGCGGTTGTTGCCCGCTTATCTTGGCATCGACTCGGTTCAGGAAGCCCTGCAGAGCGCGCGAGGTCGCCGCATTCTGTGGTTGGAAATCCTGATCAACGACAAACTGGACCTGACGCCATGGAAACAGGAGCCCGGTTTTGAGGAAGTATACCGGACCGCCTGTCGGTGGTACACGCACTATAGCGGGTTGATCATCTTCCTGTTTGATCGTCGTCCGTTGCCCACAGATCCGGGCCCAATCGACGTCCGTGAGTATCGCACCTTCGCCGAGGCGCTCCGCTTTGCCTACCATCACCAGTGATGAACTGATTCGGCTCCTGACACAGTTCGTTCAAGAGACCGGCCAATCATTGGATCTTCTGCTTATTGGAGCGCTGGCTCTACAAGCTTACGGCTACCAGGACCGACACACTCATGATGTGGACGGCGAAATAGCAGGACCGCTTGAGCAACTCGTACAGTTCTTGGACGTTCGCCAAATTCCAGCCGACCTGACGCAAGACATTGGTGGGTGGTCGGTGGTAGCAATGCCACCAGGCTACAAAGAACGAACGTCCGATTTGGTGAGAAGCGATAGACTGCGCGTTCGCCTGCTTTCGCCAGTGGATTTTATCATCGCAAAGCTTCGCCGCGGAACTGATCTCGACCATGAAGACGCCATGTTCGTAGCCAAACGGTTTGGAATCTCTGCTACTTCCGTCCGGGACGCCGCGGCCGCCGCAGTGGCCGCCTCTCGACAGGACACCGCCTTGTTTCTTTTCAATAAGACTGTAGACCTGTTCTGCCGGAATCTTGGCGTCTAAAAGAACGGTGTAGAGTATATGTCGAAGGACTTACCCGTACAGGAAAGAATCGCTGCAAGAATAAATTGAGTTTTCTTCATCACGCGAGCCAACGGCAGAGAATCCTATCGGAAATGGCGGTGCAGCTCTCCCGGCGTGAACACGCCCCGTTCCGTGATAATGCCGGTGATCAGTTCGGCCGGCGTCACGTCAAACGCCGGATTGTACACGTCGATCCCGGACGGCGCGATCGGATCCCCACCATGGACCCTGGTCACCTCTTCGGGATTGCGTTCTTCAATGGGAATATCCTTTCCGGACTTCGTTCCAAGATCAATGGTCGAGTACGGCGCGGCGACATAAAAGGGAATTCCATGAGCCTTGGCCAGGACGGCCACTGAGTAGGTCCCGATTTTATTTGCGACGTCGCCGTTGGCGGCGATGCGATCGGCCCCGACGATGCACAATTGGATCATACCCTGTCTCATGAGCGACCCCGCCATGTTGTCGGTAATGAGCGTCACGGGAATCTTGTCCTGCATGAGTTCCCAGGCGGTCAGCCGGGCCCCCTGCAGCACCGGTCTGGTTTCGTCGGCAATCACCTTGATCTTTTTCCCCGATTCCCAGGCGGCGCGCACCACGCCCAGCGCCGTTCCATATCCCGCTGTTGCCAGTGCCCCCGCATTGCAATGAGTCAGAACCGTCTGGCCGTCCTGTATAAGATCGGCGCCATGGCGACCCATGGTCTTACACAGCGCGATATCTTCATCAAGAATGGTCTGGGATTCCGTGAACAACTCTCGTTTTATCTCGTTGATTGAGGTCCCGCTGAGGCCGGCCAATTTTCGCTTCATGCGGTCGATGGCCCAGAACAGGTTCACGGCGGTCGGTCTGGTGGCGGCGAGCTGGTTGCAGATGGCCAAGACCAACTTGACGAACCGGCCGTAGTCGGTCTCCTCTATCGAGTCGGCGCCGAGCGCAATCCCCATGGCGGCTGTGACACCGATCGCAGGCGCTCCGCGGACTTTGAGCTCTCGGATTGCCCGCGCGACGGACACATGGTCTCGACACATGATAAACTCGACATGTTCGGGAAGTCGGCTTTGATCCAGCAAGCATACAGCTCCATCTTTCCATTCCACCGTCGGTACCATGAGACTGATCTCCGTTAAATTAATTCCGCCACACGAGTCATTGATCTTCCGGTAGTTCGACTTCGGTCGGCCTTCTCTACCGATTCGGCTCATCGGCTGCTCTGGAAGAGAGGAACCCGTGGTCACTGCATTTCTTCTTGTAATACCTGCCCGGCGCGCGCCACGTCTTCATCCGACATCGAGGGATGAATGGGAATAGAAATCGCTGTCTGGTCCGCTTCTTCGCTGGCGGGAAATTCCGACAGATCCAAATAGCGATGCAGCGGCCGAAAGACGGGCTTTCGGCATTGAACTGCGCGATGTTCGAGGCGCGACAACAGCGCAATGAATTCGTCCGGCGAATGGCTGCCTTTCGGGATCCTTACAACAAACCGGTAATAGACATGGGTTCGACCGGTAGGGATGACCGGCAGCAGAAATTTGGTGTCCTTCAATACCGCCCGATATTCCGCGGCCAGCGCCGTCCGACGCTCCAGGAAAGATCCAAGACGGTTCAATTGCGCGAGCCCCAGCGCTGCTTGAAGCTCGGTCATCTTGCAATTAAATGCCGATGGATTCAGAGACGGGGCCTGATCATATTCTCGCAATGAACGAACCCGCTCCAAGAGAACCGGGTCATTGGAGAGAACCATGCCCCCCTCGCCGGTGCACAGCAGCTTTGTCGCATAGAATGAGCAGACCGTCAACACACCGACCGTACCCACAGCGCGGCCCTGTTCCGTCGCTCCCAGTGTCTGGGCGCAATCTTCGATAATGGGAATACCGAGCACCTGCAACGCCGTGAGATCCGCCGGCAGGCCGAACAGATGCGGCACGATGACGGCTCGTGTCCTGACGGTTCTGGCCCGCTTAACCTTTGCCGGGTCGAGATTGAACGTCTCAAGATCGATGTCGACTAAACGCGCCTGAGCGCCGACCCGCTGTATCGCGAGCCAGGGCGCCGAACAGACGTAGCTCGGAATGATGACATTATCGCCGGGCACGATGCCCAAAGCCCGGAGCGCCAGCTCAATGCCGACCGTCCCCGAATGCACGGCTACCCCGCCGGATACGCCCAAATAGGCCGCCATCCCACGCTCGAACTGATTGACACATGGCCCCTCGGTGACCTGACCCGAGCGAAGCGCGTCGGTCACGGCGCGGATCTCTTCCTGACCGATCGAGGGACGGGAATGAGGAATCAGCGTCATGATGAGGGATTTACACCACCGGAAATCTCGCGGGCATAACGAGTTCAGTGGCCAAGGTTCACCGGCGTCGGAGAAAGCCAGGTTTCAGGCATGATATTGTCATCGGCATGAAATTGTGCGTCCTGAGGCCCTCAGAATACAAGATGTTTTTCAAGAACATTGCGATCCAATTCAATCCTGGAATTCTTCACGTATCACAAGAAGTCCGACCGCCGCAGGGAATCGACGTCATTGCCAATTCCAGTTTCGCCATAGCCGGGAGATATTAATCAATTCTCGGGATGGAGCGGAAGCAGATAGGGGCACCGGCAGAAGCTTCCAATCCCTTGTCCGATGAACACGAAACGCGGATGTCGTAAGTTCCAGATCCACCCATACCGCTCCATCCTGATCTGTGCGAAAGACAGCGGCATGCGACTGCGCATAGGCATTGATCACTTCGGGAGCCGGATGCCGATACGGATTATGAGCGCCAACTGAGAATACCGCGACTTCGGGACGTACGGATTCCAGCCACCGCGGATCAAATGAGCTTCGCGCTCCGTGATGGGGAACCTTCAAGATCGTCACATGCCCAAGATCGGAACGACTCAGCATCGACGCCAGCCCCTGCCGTTCCAAATCGGCGGTGAACAATAAGGATCGCGTGCCGCACGTGACTGCAACCACGATCGAAGAATCGTTCAGTCTCTGAGCGCGCAGACTCCCCTGTTGGGCATAGCGGTGGGCCTTCGCCCTTTCCGGGCTAATAATATCCATGTGACAACGGTTCGTAGACCAAAGATCGACCCCTTCGTATGCGAGTTCCATCGGGATGCCCTTCTTGCTCAATGAGGTTTCGAGCCGTTTCCAGAACAGTTCGTTGCGCGATAGCCCGTTGCTCCACACATGACCCACGGCGAAACGGTCAACGATTGACGGCAGGCCGCCGGCGTGATCGAGTTGAGGATGCGAAGCAATCACATGGTCGATCCGGCGAATGCCTCGATTCCATAAATAGGGAGCCACGACACCGCGCCCCATGTCGAATCGCTCGTAGGCGGCGCCGCCATCAATAAGAACGACCTGCCCATCCGGGAGTTCCACCACCGTGCTGTCTCCCTGCCCGACATCGAGAAATGTCACCCGCAAACTGTCATCGACGGCATGAAACGGCCGCGGCGACCAGATCCACCATGCAATGACCACACTGAGTCCGAACGCGGCGGCCGCACGGACTGGTCCCTCGATCGGCCTTCTGATGATGAGGTAGCCGAGCCAATAGAATAGACCCATTAACGGCACTGTGGGCGCTGCAACAAACACGTCGGCTTCCGGAAAACGACCGACCAGCCGGACCCCCGCTATGACGAACGCGGTCAGTAAATCGAGGATCGGTGAGGCCGGCAAGCCATCGCCCCCCCAGACGACGTGCCAGAGCGCGGCGCACAACCCGATGGGCACCAGCAGGAAGCCTGTCAAGGGCACCACCAGGATATTCACGAGCAACCCTATCCAGGGAATCTGGTTGAAGTAAAACGCCACCAACGGAAGGGTAGCCAACGTCACACAGGCACTGATCCAAAGCGAGTCCCTGACCCATTGCGCACCGGTCCGAATCCAGGACGATGAGGGTACCGGCTGTTCATGCTCAGGACCTGCTCCATCAATGAACCAGGCGATAATCCCCGCAGAAACAAACGATAATTGAAACGAAATGTCGAACAAAGCCCGGGGATCATATAGAAGGATCATGGCGGCGGCGAAGTACAGAGCGTGAAGAAGATGCTTGTGATAACCTAGCCATACCGCAAGCAAAGCCGTTCCCACCATCAGCAGCGATCGTACGGTGGCCGTTTCCGCCCCGGCCAGAATGGCATACGATGTAACAGGAATAAGCGTCCATAGTGCTGCGAGCCTGGTAGGCGTCGTACGTCTTGAGAGGATGAGAAGCCAGGTCCAAGGGAGTGTAACAATCCCACGCCGGAACAGCCCGTACGCCACGATGGCAACCAACCCCAGATGTGATCCGGAAATCGATAGAATGTGAACGGTGCCGGTGGTCATGAACCAATCCCGGACGTCCTGGACGAGGTATCCCCGCTCGCCAATAATAAGGCTGAGAAAGACGCCGAGCACCGGCTGGTTGAGGCTCTTGACCGCTGCTACACGGATGTCATCTCTCCATCGGTCAACGCGGTGCCAGAACCACCATCGCCAGGATGCCGCCCCTGTTTCAATGAGACGGATGGCATCGGATCCCGACACGGTTGCGACAGCGTCGATTCCATGCCGTTCCAGATATGCTGCATAGTCGAACCCTCTTGGATTGAGCGAAGCATGAGGGGCTCGGAGAATGCCATGGAATTCGATTCGATCGCCTCGATCGAACGATCTATTCGCGTCTCGCCACACAAGCCGCAGCCGTACCGGATCTGCACCATCGGTCGTTGCATGCGTGACGGGCTCAACTCGGAGCACCATCGTCATGCGATCCGGGGCATGCTGCGCCGGTTCTACAACCGTTCCGATATAGCTCCGTGCCCGCGATTCCTGTTCATTCAGAATCGGAGCGGCGGGTGCGATTAAGGCAAATACGTGCCAGTACGACAGTCCGGCCAGCAGCACCGCGTAGAGACCGTTTGCGCCCAGGAGCCGAGGCGTACCATCGCGTTCTACGGCGCTGAGAACCAGGGCAACACCGATCAGAAGGAGCGTTGTCAGCAGAGGAAAATACGGAAGGTACGAGCCAAGCACCACACCGATAGAAAAAACGGCGGTGAACGCAGGCAGCATCGGCCGTGCCGTGAAGGTCGGCTAGCCGAGGCGAGCACGGACTGACTGGACAAGATGATCCGCGACTTCACGAATCGTCAGGTCCTGCTCCCCTTCAACCATGATTCGCAGCACCGGCTCCGTGCCGGAATAGCGCACCAAAATCCTTCCGGTGCCATTGAGCCGTTGTTCGCCTGCCTCGATCGCCCGCTGAATATCCGGCAGGCCGGCGAGATCACATTTCTCCTTCACCTTCACGTTGATCAGCACTTGCGGCACCGCCGTCATGGCCTTGGCAAGCTCGGAGAGGGGTTTTTTACTTCGCTTCATCAGCGATAAGGTCTGCAGCGCCGAAATCAGTCCGTCACCGGTCGTATTGTGATCAAGAAAAATGAAATGTCCCGATTGTTCGCCCCCGAAGTTACACCCGTCGGCCAGCATACGCTCCATCAGGTATCGGTCGCCGACCGGGGTTCGAAGCAATCCGATGCCGGCCTTGCCCATCGCGAGCTCAAGGCCGAAATTGCTCATCACCGTCCCGACGAGCGTTCGTTTTGCCAGCAGGCCCAGGTCATTGAGATCCAGCGCAAGCGCCGCCATAACGTGATCGCCATCGACGATCTTGCCTTGCTCGCAGACGAAAATCGCCCGGTCGGCGTCTCCGTCGAGTGCGATGCCGAGGTCCGCCCCATGAGAACGGACGGCATCCTGAAGCCGTTCGGGATACACTGCGCCGCAACCGTCGTTGATATTCATTCCATCGGGCTTATCGCACAGCACCTCGACTTTGGCTCCGAGTTCGCGCAATACGGCCGGAGCGACCTTGTAGGCCGCGCCGTTTGCGCAATCCATCACGAGTTTCATGCCTTGAAAATCCAAATCCTTGGGCAGAGAGCGCTTCACGAATTCAATGTAGCGACCCTCCGCGTCATCGATACGGAACGCTTTTCCGATGGCATCGGCGGTGGGGCGAAGATGGTGGATCTCATTGGAGACGATCAATTGTTCGATCCTCGACTCAACCTCATCCGGAAGTTTGAAGCCATCGCTCGAAAAGAACTTAATCCCGTTGTCCTGGTAGGGATTGTGAGAGGCCGAGATCACGACCCCGGCGTCTGCCCGAAGACTCCGCGTGAGAAACGCGATCGCCGGCGTCGGCATCGGGCCTACCAGCAGCACATCGACCCCCATCGAGCACAGGCCCGAAATCAGAGCCGCTTCCAACATATAGCCGGACAGCCGGGTGTCTTTCCCGATGACGATTTGGTGCCGCCCGGCGCGTCGCATGAAGATATGCGCCGCTGCGCGGCCTAATTGCATGGCGGTTTCGCTCGTCATGGGCTCGAGGTTTGCCACCCCGCGCACCCCGTCCGTGCCGAAGAGCTTACGCATGAGGCACCTCGTGAACTCGGTCGGTGTAATGTGAGATCGCCGTCGCAGTCCGGACCACATCGCGCATGGCCGCGACATCATGGATCCGCAGCATGGCGGCACCTTGCTGAACCGCTATTGCAACGGCGGCGGCTGTGCCGAACAACCGGTCACCCACGGATCGTTGAAGGATCTGGCCGATGAAACCCTTTCGGGAGATTCCGACAAGTAATGGACGACCAAGATTACTGAACATTGATAATTGGGCCAGCAGCGTCAGGTTATGTTCCAGCAGCTTACCAAACCCGATGCCCGGATCAAGGATGATCTGCTTTCGAGAAATGCCGGCAGCCTCGGCCACCTGGAGGCGATCGGCAAGGAAGGCATGCACCTCTTTCACAATGTCGTCATATCGGGGTGCGCGCTGCATGGTCCGTGGGATCCCCTGCATATGCATGAGCACGACGCCCGCTCCAGATTCTGATACCACGCGCGCCATACCCGGATCAAACGTCATTGCGCTGATGTCGTTGACAATAACCGCACCTGCTTGAACGGCGCGTCGTGCAACACCCGATTTGGTCGTGTCGACGGAGAGGGGAACAGAGACCGCATCATGCACGGCTTCAACAACCGGAATCAGTCGCCGCAGTTCCTCCGTTTCACTGACCGGCTCGGAGCCAGGCCTCGATGACTCGGCCCCGATGTCGATGATATCAGCGCCCTCCTCAACCATTTGTCTGGCGCGCGCCACCGCACTCTCTTGACTCTCATATAAGCCGCCGTCGGAAAAGGAATCGGGGGTGACATTCAACACGCCCACGAGGAGCGGCCGCTCAGAGAAATGCAGCCGATGATGAGCTGCCTTCACGACTGGGCCGTCTGATGTTTGGAAAGTCATACGCTGGACAGATCATGAGGGCGCATGGGAACGCGCGCCCAGGCGGGGGGGTGACAGCCAAAGTAAGCGAGACACAGCGATAACGATGGCCGCCTGGGTTTTGAAATGCAGCCTGGAACACAATCTCCGCAGGTCTGCAGGATGCGTTCCATCACACCGAGGACTATTAGGCAGGAACCGTCTGCGGGGCAGACCCTTGCATGAGAATCTGGTCGATTTCCGGCGCATCAAGCACTTCCTTTTCAAGCAGTGCCTGAGCCAAGGCCTTCAGAATAACCATATTTTCAGTCAACAGCCGCTTGGCCCGTTCATAGTTCTCACTCACGAGCCGTTTGATTTCCAGATCGATTTCCAGCGCAACTTGCTCGCTGAAATCGCGCTTGGTCGCGATCTCACGGCCAAGGAAAATCTCCTCTTCCTTCCTCCCGAAGGTGAGCGGGCCGAGCTTTTCACTCATCCCCCACTCGCACACCATCTTGCGGGCCAGATCGGTCGCCCGCTCCAGATCGTTTCCGGCCCCGGTGGTGATATTGTGCAGGACAAGTTCTTCCGCGACCCGTCCTCCCATCAGAATAGCCAGGGTGTTATACAAAAATTCCTTGGAATAATTATGGCGATCGTCCGTTGGCAGTTGCATCGTGATTCCCAGAGCACGGCCTCTCGGAATGATCGTCACCTTATGCACGGGATCCGTACCTGGAAGCAGTTTCGCCATCAACGCATGGCCGGCTTCATGATAAGCCGTAATCCGCTTTTCCTCGTCGCTGAGGATCATGCTCTTGCGTTCGGCTCCCATCAAGACCTTGTCCTTGGCCATCTCGAAATCGATGAACTCGACTTCTTTCTTGTTTTGCCGGGCGGCCCACAAGGCTGCCTCGTTCACAAGATTCTCGAGATCCGCACCGGAGAATCCAGGTGTGCCTCGCGCGATCTTATCCAACTCCACATCCGACGCAACCGGCACCTTCTTCGTATGGACCTTGAGAATCTCGGAGCGGCCGCGGAGATCCGGCCGATTCACGACAACCTGACGATCAAAGCGCCCCGGACGAAGCAAGGCAGGGTCCAAGACATCCGGCCTGTTGGTCGCGGCGATCAGAATGACCCCTTCCGTCGTATCGAAGCCGTCCATTTCGACGAGAAGTTGATTTAACGTCTGCTCACGTTCGTCGTGTCCACCGCCCAATCCGGCTCCACGGAGCCGCCCAACCGCATCGATCTCATCGATGAAAATAATGCAGGGGGCGTGCTTCTTGCCTTGTTCAAAGAGATCCCGCACGCGAGAAGCGCCGACTCCGACGAACATCTCCACAAAGTCCGATCCGCTGATGCTGAAGAACGGCACCCCTGCCTCTCCGGCGATCGCCTTGGCCAGCAGGGTTTTCCCGGTTCCCGGGGGGCCGACGATCAAGACGCCCTTTGGAATCCTGCCGCCGAGCTTTTGGAATTTCCTGGGATCCTTCAGGAATTCGATGATTTCCAGCACCTCTTCTTTGGCTTCATCGATACCGGCAACATCGGAGAATGTCACCTTCTTCCGTTCCTCCGTCAGCATGCGGGCGCGGCTCTTCCCGAATGAAAGCGCTTTGTTCCCACCGATTTGCATCTGCCGCATGAGGAAGAACCACAAACCGAGGAACAAAATGAACGGGCCCCAGGTCACAAGAAAAGTGATGTACCACGGACTTTCGTCCGGCGGCTTTGCTTCGATTTGCACGTCTTTGTCGCGCAGCGACTTGACCAACTCGGGATATTCGACCGTATACGTCCGTATCCGGCTTTGATCTTTCAAAATCGCGCTGATATGATTCGCTTTTATGGTGACTTTCATGACTTCGCCTTTATCCAGCTTGGCCATGAAATCGCTGAAGATGACTTCGTCCTCAGGCGCGTGGGTCGGAACGCTGAAGAGGTTGAAGAGCAGGATCATGAAGAGGCCGACCACGACCCAGAACAGCAGATTCTTAACGCGTGAATTCATCCACCTCTCCTTTACAAGCTCCGGGCAGACCGGAACCAATGGCGAATCTCCGTGATGTTAACACAGGTTACGCTGGGGTGACAACACTTCACGCCGACTCCTGCTCGGGTTCATCGACCTTATCGAGCACCGCCAGGTAGGGTAAATTGCGATATTTCTGCTGGTAATCCAGGCCGTATCCGACGACGTACTTGTTCGGAATCCGGAATCCTTCATAATCGATCGCGACATTCACGACGCGACGTTCCGGCTTACTGAGGAGCGTGCAGACCTTGATGGATCGCGGCTTGCGCTTTGCCAGCGTCTTCATCAGATAACTGATCGTCAATCCTGAATCGATAATGTCCTCCACCAGCAACAGGTCCTTTCCCTTCACCTCCTCGGTAAGATCGGACACCAGCTTGACCTTTCCGGACGATTTCGAACGAGAACCATAGCTAGTCACGACGATAAAATCGACCCTCATCGGAATCCGAATCGCCCGGGCCAGATCGGCATAGAACGCATAGGCGCCCTTCAAAACCCCGATCAGAATCAAATCCTTTCCTGCGTAGTCGCTCGTAATCTGCCGCCCCATTTCCCGAATCCTGGCTCGCATCTGTTCCTGGGTCACAATCGGACGTCCGAACAGCCGCTCCATAGTCTCAATCCCGTCCTTCCGTTGAGATGTCATTGGAAATGGAAGCCATGACGAAAGTGTTCGTCGAGAGCTTGGTTACGAAGCGCTCATCGGCTCGGTGCCCCGCGACCCATAGAATACCTTCCGGCGCCGTCAGCAACGGTATCCGCCGCCGATCGTATCGGCTCAGCTTACTGTCGATGAAGAAGTCCTGCAATTTTTTCTGCTTCCCGTGCATTCCCGTCGGAACAAAGCGATCGCCATATTGCCATCGCCGAACGACGAGCGGCGGGGTAAAGGTCGATCCGTCGA
>DASSBQ010000298.1:0-5271 GCA_035698625.1 Nitrospiraceae bacterium | reverse complement strand
CAATATGGTGGGAGGGCAGGACGAGCTGGTGTTCGACGGGAATAGCCTGATTCTCGATCATACCGGCGAGGTGACGGTCCGGGGAAAAGCCTTTGAAGAGGACCTGATCATTGCAGACCTCGATGTGGAGTCCGTACCACGAACTCGGATGAGACAGAGCGGCAGGAAGCCCGCTATTGCAAATCTCAGCAGGTTCATCGAGCGAATCCCGGTCGTTACCGGAAAGGCGCCCCAGCGGAGCAGGGCCATTCCCACGCACGTTTTGCGGCTGGGACCATTGGAGGAAGTGTATCGTGCGCTGACCCTTGGGATTCGCGACTATGTGCAAAAGAACGGATTCAAACATGTCGTAATCGGTCTGAGCGGCGGCGTGGATTCCGCGCTGACCATCGCCTTAGCGGTGGACGCCCTCGGCGCAGCCAACGTCCTGGCGGTCTTCATGCCGTCTCCTTACACCTCTCGGGAAAGCCGTGAAGATGTCTCGGACATCGTTCAACGGCTGGGCATCAAACTCTTGACGATTCCGATCACGCGGACGTTCCGATCGTATGTGCTGTCGTTGGCCAAAACCTTTCATGGCCGCCAACCCGATGCCACCGAGGAAAACATCCAGGCGCGCATTCGCGGCAACCTACTCATGGCCCTGTCCAACAAGTTTGGACATTTGGTCCTCACCACCGGCAACAAGAGCGAAATGAGTGTCGGATATGCCACGCTCTATGGCGACATGGCCGGTGGGTTTGCTGTCATCAAGGACGTGCCGAAAACTCTGGTGTATGAATTGGCTCACCTGCGTAACCGGACCGGCGACTCCCCGGTGATTCCCAAGCGAGTGCTGGAGCGCGCGCCGACAGCCGAGTTGAAGCCCGATCAGAAGGATGAAGATTCGCTGCCGGCTTACGCCGTGCTGGATCCTATTCTAAAAGCCTACGTCGAAGACGATCGCTCGCTGGAGGAGATCGTCGAATCAGGATTTGATCGCAAAACTGTCTCCAGGGTCATCCACATGGTGGATACAAGCGAATATAAACGCCGTCAGGCGCCCATCGGCATCAAGATTACGCATCGGGCGCTGGGGAAGGATCGACGCATGCCGATCACGAGCGGGTATCGAAATCTCTGATGTCGGTCCGCGACTTACGAGGGAGGTCATGATGACGAATGTTCGGCACGGAGTGCCGGCTGCAGCAATGGGGCTCATTCTCCTAGTGCCGTCTTTTGTGCTGGGGGAACAGGGGATGTCCGCAGCGGGAGGCGCGGCGCCGGTCTTGAACAGCGGCGATACCGCATGGTTGCTGGCCGCCTCGGCATTGGTGATGCTCATGGTGATCCCCGGTATCCCGTTTTTCTACGGAGGATTGGTCCGGAGCAAGAATGTCATCGGCACGATGGTGCAGACCTTTGCCATTCTCTGCGTCGTGACGCTCGTTTGGGTGGTGTGTGGATATAGTCTGGCTTACGGTCCTGATCGAGGCGGCGTCATCGGCGGGCTTGACTGGGTTTTTCTCAGCGGCGTGGACGGCTCACCGCACCCGGCCCTCGCGCCGACTGTTCCCCATCAGGCGTTCATGCTCTTTCAACTGCTCTTCGCGGCGTTTACCCCTGCCTTGATCGCGGGCGCTTTTGCTGAACGGATGAAGTTTGGTTCGCTCTTGGTTTTTACACTGCTATGGACTCTGTTCGTCTACGTCCCGATTGCTCATTGGATTTGGGGAGGTGGATGGTTGAGGAAGCTGGGCGTGCTGGATTTCGCGGGCGGAGCGGTCGTGCATGTGAGTTCGGGATTCAGCGCCTTGGCTTGCGCGATGGTGCTCGGGAAGCGGCGTGGCTGGCGAACCGATTATATGGCGCCCCATAACCTTCCCTACGTGCTGCTGGGAACGGGTCTGCTTTGGACCGGCTGGTTCGGTTTTAACGGAGGAAGCGCAAGAGCGGCGTCGGCGGTAGCCGTCAATGCCATTGTGGTGACGCATTTAACCGCCGTGGCGGCGGCGTTCACCTGGATGGTGGTGGAATGGCATCATCGCGGGAAGCCGACGGTGCTGGGAATCGCAACCGGCGCCGTAGCTGGGTTGGCGACGTCGACGGCCGGGGCCGGGTTCATAAGCCCGGCGTCGGCGTTGGCCGTAGGAATTGCGGCAGGTGCTTGTTCGTATCTGGCCATCGTGTGGAAAGGACGGATCGGCTATGACGACACACTGGATGTCTTGGGCACTCACGGTGTCGGTGGAATCATTGGAATGCTGGCCACGGCTGTTTTTGCGTCACGAGGAATCAACCACCTGGGCGCCGATGGCCTCTTGGCAGGCAATTCGGCATTGTTCGGCACGCAACTGATCGCCGTCATTGCCGTCACCGCATTTTCGTTTATTGGAACCTATGTCGTCCTCAAATTGATCGAGGGCTCGATGGGACTTCGGGTGACGCATGAGGAGGAAGCGACCGGCCTTGATCTGACCCAACATAACGAACGAGCCTATTCCTAAATGCCGGTGATCGGAAGCATTCGACCGCCATTACACGCGGCAATTGTCTGGACGGAGCAGATCGGCTATGATAACCCGTTTGATATCCGAACCATGCGCGGCTTCTATGGGCGTTCTTTCTCCCATACACTTTCTTGGTCGTTCGCCCGGCGCTGTGCGCCATGACATACGGGCTATCAGTCTTTGCGGGGAGGATGCATGAAACTCATTGAAGCGATCATCAAGCCCTTTAAATTGGACGAAGTCAAAGATGCTTTGTTGGAGATCGGTATTCAAGGCATGACGGTTACCGAGGTCAAAGGGTTTGGTCGCCAGAAGGGGCACAAGGAAACGTACCGTGGTCAGGAATATACCATCGAGTTCGTTCCCAAGGTGAAAGTTGAAGTGGCCGTCACCGACAGTCAGGTCCCGAGGGTCTTGGATACGATCACGCGGGCTGCAAAGACCGGCAGCATCGGGGACGGGAAAATTTTCGTGCGCGAGTTGAGTTCCGTCGTGCGGATCAGGACAGGTGAAACAGGAGAGAGCGCGCTTTAACATGGCTCAACACGCCGATATAACGGCCGGGGAACTGCAAGAGGGATCGGCTGCCGCCGTCTGCGCCGCGCTGAATGAAGAGCGCCAAGACATCCGGCGTCGCCTGATGAACGGCGGCTCGGGCGATGAGATCGTGGCAGCGACGACCGAAATGGTGGATGCGCTCATCGTGGGCCGGTATAGGAACGCCGCGCGAGCCGGCGGGGAAGCCTCCACAGTCGCGGGATTCCAGCAGTGCTGCCTGGTCGCCCTCGGCGGATATGGTCGCCGTGAGTTGGCGCCCTATTCCGACATTGACCTGATGGTGCTCTATCGCCCCGAAGCAGGCAAGATCATTGCTGATTTCGTGAAAGGCGTGCTGCATCCCCTTTGGGATGCGGGTTTTCAGATCGGTCATAGTGTTCGGACGATTCAAGATTGCATCGATCTCGGACTCAAAGATTTGACCGTGCGGACTTCCATGATGGAGGCGCGGTTTTTGGCGGGCAGTCCTGAGCTCTTCCAACGGTTCCACACGCGCTATCTCCGAAAAGTTGTGTTCCGAGGCACGGAGAAGTATATCGAGTGCAAACTCGACGAACGCCGTCGCGAATACCAAAAGTTCGGGGAGACCGTCTATCTTCTGGAGCCCAACGTCAAAAAAAGCAAAGGCGGGTTGCGGGATCTCCATCTATTGCAATGGATCGGCATGGCGCGGTATCGCGCGCCCACCATTCGCGAGTTGTCCGATCGCGGGATTCTTTCCCCCGCCGATTATCGAGCCTTGAAAGATGCCAGGGAATTTCTTTTACGGGTACGGGCCTTCCTGCACACGCGTGCCGGCGCGGCGCAGGAAATTCTGACCTTCGAGGATCAAGTCTGGCTGGCTCAGCAGTTCGGGTTTACTGATTTGCAGCATTTGCTCGCCGTCGAACAGTTCATGCAGCAATACTACCGGCACACCACGGGATTGCATGCCGCCGCAGCGAGGTTCGTGGCGCGTTGTCGTGTGGTTCCGCTTCGCCAACGCTTCATGCGGCTCCTGCCGTCGCCGCGTATCGAGACCTACTTCGTCTTGAACGGCGATGTGTTGACCGTGCCGTCCGATGCGCGATTAACCGTGCTGCAAAGTCCCATGCTGTTGCTCAAATTATTCGACGTGGCCCGTTCGCGAGAGGCGACCATCGACCCTGCGTTGCTTGAAGACATCCATCGGCATGCGGATGAGCTTCCGGCCGATGCCTTCCGCTCGGCGGAAGTAGGTCGAATGTTTCTTGCTATTCTGACCGGACCCGGGACTGCGAGGACCCTGGAAGCCATGCACCGGGCGCACTTGCTGGAAAAGTTGGTGCCGGCGTTTGCGCGGGTGAGAGGCCTGATGCAGTTCAATCATTATCACAAGTACACCGTCGACGAGCACAGTCTGCTTGCCGTCGCCAAGGCCGAGTCGCTTGCCCGGGACGAGGGCGTCTTGGGCGACGTGTATCGCGATATCAAACGAAAAGACGTGCTGCATCTGGCAATTTTGTTGCATGACCTCGGCAAGGGCCGGGAAGCAGATCACAGTGAGATCGGCCGCGGGCTGGCCGAGGATGCAGCGGCGCGGTTCGAATTTGGTGAACAAGATACCCGTACGCTGGTTTTCCTGGTCCATCGGCATCTCCTGATGGCCCACACGGCGTTCAGGCGGGATCCCTACGACGACAAAGTCCTGGTGCCGTTCGCGCGAGAGGTCGGCACGCCCGAGGTGCTTCGGAAAATGCTGGTACTCACGGCTGCCGATATCGCGGCGGTGGGTCCGGAAGTGCTGACGAAGTGGAAGGAATCGTTGCTCATCGAGTTGTATTATCGTGCTATGCAGGAAGTGTCCGGAGAGCGGGAGGCCCACGATGTGCCCGAGCGGCTGAAGCAGGTCGCGGCGGACGTGGCCGAACAGCAAGCGTTGGCGGGCCACGTGAAGGAGGGGATATCGTGGGTTGAATCCGAGCTTCGCCAATTTCCGATCCGCTACGCTTATGGGACGTCGCCGAGGAGGATTGCGGCGCATCTGGCCGCCATCCGGCGCCTGCATACCGGGGAAGTCGTGGTGGACGCCGAGTATAACGAACAATTGGGAACTTCCGAATATGCCGTGATCGCGCACAATGACCTGGTGCCGGGAATCTTCTCAAAGATTGCGGGCGTCATGGCTGCGAGCGGTCTTCAAATTCTTGATGCGCAGATTTTGACCCGCACGGACGGCATCGTGGTCGATACTTTTCAAGTCATG
>DASSBQ010000297.1:0-2273 GCA_035698625.1 Nitrospiraceae bacterium | reverse complement strand
AATGCGTTTGTCTTCGCCTTTTTTCATGCCTGTGAGCGCTTTTTCAACGTTGGGCAACAAATCATGATGACCTTGTTCAAATAGACCGAGATTATCCGGAATAGTCAGATCAGATTCCGGAATCGTAATCGTATATTCCATGAACACGATGGCCCCGTCCGCAACCGGAGGATTTCTGTCCGCATTCTCCTGTGCGGAGCTGCCTGACATCAGCGTGGGAACCATTTTAGAAGATGAGAGTTGCGGCCCCAATGATGGCTTAGTGCCGAATATCAGAGGAAGAACCAAAAAGTTAATCATGATCGCGCTTGCCAGCGCGACCGATCGACTGCAAGGAATCGCAGATTTTAAAATTTGCATAAACCCTCCTTGAACCAATATTTCATGAATACCCGGTCTACTGCATACGCTTTGCCTGCCTTGTCAAGACACGTATGTTAATGGTTGGCAATTCACCGAGTGGGAGCCGAACCCTGTATCCTCGGACCATATTTGCTCACGTGTTGCCTTTGCTGAATGGTTCGCGTTCGTCATTTATTTGATTTCACTACGTGTGTGTGGAAGCGCACCACTAGGAGATGCCCAAGACCGCGCCCCGGGCCATCGACTCCGGTCTGTTATCGGCGAGCGATTGTGTAAAAGTCAGGCGGCGGCGCCTTTGTCGGCGTAGTATTGGAGCGGGTCAAGAGGATTTACAGTGGTGGCCTGCGGGCCTTTTTCGCCCGGTTCGATATTAAGCGTCACTTCCATGCCATCCATCTTCTCGAACTCCAAGTCATGCACCGCGTTACGATGGAAGTACACTTCGGTGACGTCATCCAGCATGATGAACCCGTAACCTTCCTCGGGAAAAAGCTTCTTGACGACGCCGCGCTCGGGAAGCGTCGCGACACGGACTTCGTGCGACGCCCGTTTCTCCTGCACGCTATCTAACTCAGTCCCCAGCGCTTCAAAGGCCCGGCGGATGGCTTCTGCGAAGCTGTTGTCCGTCTTGCGCGCCGTGACCGTATGGCCCGGCATCTGCGCGACGAGAACGGCTTCATGGGTGTCTTCGGCTTTTCGGTGATCGTGGCGCGCCAGCGTGGCGCGGAGATGCACCAGGCCGACTGACGGCTTCAGCTCGTCGGCCCGGGCCTTAATATCGGCGGCCCATTCGTCGGTTACCGTGATGCGGCGCCCTTCGATGTACAGATTCATGTTGCGCTTCTCCTGCCTCAACGAAACGCGGCCTAGTACCGATAGACTGCCGCCAACAAATGGCCGCGGGGAATCTCCTCCGGCTTCATGCCGTACACCTTGCCGTCCTGCCGGAGCGTCTGTGCGGCGGCCAGGTCCAGCAGTTCTTCATCACCCGGCTCCTCGTGAGCATGCTCTTCCAACGCGAGTCGGTTAAAGTCGAATCGTCCCCACCGGCGCAGGCCCAACGGGATGAACAAGGTTGCGATGCGCCCTTGAAAGGCCGCTGTGAGCACGTCAGAAAGCTCGTGACCGGCTCGCCCCTTGACGATCCCTTCGTGATACTCCGCGACGGCCTTGTCACGGGCTTGCTGGAAATGACGATCCGCGATGGGCCACGCTTTCCGATGCAACTCGTCGTCACGAAGCTCGTCGGCATTGCCAAGAAGATGTTCCGAAAAGATCGGCGCATAATGGCTGATGCTTCTATATAGCGGTAGGAGATGCTCCACTCCGGCCAGCAACAGTGGGTCATGACGATCCCGCAGGATGTCGCAGACGACGCGGTCCACAGCTCGAAAGTATCGTTCCAGGTCGGCAGTCGAGGCATCGCTGCTCGATCCGTGGCCGTGAAAGAGCGCCGTTCCCCCACCGCTGCTCGTGCCGCTGGAACCCTTCGGCGCCAGAGCTTCGGATTGCAATTGTTTCTCACGGCGTTCATAGCCCGGCGTTTCAGTCATGCTCGGAGGCACGTCGGGTAAGGGCACCGCCTCGACGCCGTCGCGTGTGCAATCGAGAAGTCGCAAGGCCTTTTGGCTCAGGGCGAGCACATAAAAGCGCGCCTCGTTGATCAACAGCGGCAAGAGCGGTTTGATATAAAACCGATCGGACACGGCCACAAATTCCGCCACCGGGAACGGCACCTGATAGGTCCGAAATACATTAGGTGAACGGAAGACGGCGAGCCCCTCGGCTTGGCGCCTCCAGAATGCCGAGTCCTCGACCAGCCCCGCGACCGGTTCCAACAAATTGCGGGCCTCGGCAGCACGCGTACCTTCATTGATTAACTGCTGTTCCGCCTGTCTCACGAGGTTCTT
>DASSBQ010000296.1:0-4331 GCA_035698625.1 Nitrospiraceae bacterium | reverse complement strand
CCTGACAAGTCTTCTGGAACGGCATGGAATGGAAGTCACGAGCTGCGAAACCGGGCGGGAAGCGATTCAGAAGGTTGAACAGGACGAGGATCTCGACATGGTCTTGATGGACATCATGATGCCGGAAATGGACGGCTATGAAACCATGAAACAAATCAGGCAAAATCCCAAGCTCAGGCTCCTGCCGATCCTGGCGTTGACGGCGAAAGCCATGAAGGGGGATCGCGAACGATGCCTGCAGGCCGGCGCGTCGGATTACATCGCGAAGCCGGTCAATACGGAAGAACTACTGGCGCTGTTGAGAATCTGGCTCTTCGGGAGAAAGAAAGCGATGAAACGGTGAGACGGAAGATTGCACCATCGGAACATTGTATCATTGCGGCATTTGAACATGGGCACCATTGGATCACAGTTCCAATGATGCGATGACCAACTCGTGGAATGACGCAATATTGCAATGAATCAATTCGTGCGCTGACCAACTGAATCACTGGTGCAATGGCACACTGATTCAGTGATGCAATTCCCTTGGAGGGAAGTCCATGCCCGACGTTGCCGCAAAGATCTTGTTGGTCGATGACGACGCGAGAAGCCTTCTGGCGATGGAAAGTCTATTGGCCGGTTCCGGACGGATCGTCATCAAAGCGGATTCGGGACAGGAAGCGCTGCGGCAAGTGTTGCGTCATGACTTTGCCGTGATTCTCTTGGACGTGCGGATGCCGCGGGTGGACGGATTCGAAACGGCGGAATTGATCCGGCAGCGAGAGCAATCGCGCTTCATCCCCATTATTTTTCTCTCCGCGGTGGACAAGCTGGATGAGGACGTCTTCCGAGGCCTGGCAAGCGGCGCCGTCGATTACCTGTTCAAACCGGTCGTGCCGGAAGTGTTGCAGAGCAAGGTCGCCGTCTTCGTCGAGCTCTACCGCATGCGGGAGCGGGTCAAGCGGGAAGCTCTTCGGCACGGAGAAGCGCGATTTCGACTACTGGTGAACAGCATCAAAGATTACTCCATTATCCTGCTCAGTCCGGAAGGCCTCGTGACAAGCTGGAATCCCGGCGCGCGGTTGATCGAAGGGTACGAGGCGACGGAGATCATCGGCCGGCACTTTTCCTGTTTCTATACCGAGGACGACATTCAACGCGGCTATCCGGGATTGGAACTCCAGATCACGGCGTCCGTGGGCCAGCATGAAGATGAAGGCTGGCGAGTCCGCAAGGATGGCACGACCTTTTGGGCCAATGTCCTGATGTCGGCCTTGAAAGACGAGGGGGGTAAAATCACGGGCTTTGCCCGCGTGACCCGCGATCTGACCGAGCGGAAGGCGGCGGAGGAGCAGTTGCGCGAGGTCGCGGCTCAATTGGAGCAGCGCGTGGGGGAGCGGACGCAGGAGCTGGTCCGGTCGCAGCAGCGCCTGCGGGAACTGGCGACCGAACTCACCCTGACCGAGCAGCGGGAGCGCAAGCGGCTTGCGGGTGAATTGCATGACTATCTGGCTCAACTGCTCGTGTTGATGCGGATGAAAATCCGTCAGGCGGCGCCCCGCGTTCCCGATGACAAAGCCACCTCGCTATTGAAGGAGGCGGACCAAGCGATCACGGATTCGCTGAATTACACGCGATCCTTGGTCGCCGAACTTGCCCCGCCGGCGCTTCAGGAGTTCGGTCTTGTGGAAGGCTTCGGCTGGCTGGCAGACCAGATGAAGACGCACGGGTTGACCGTATCGATTGAACGGCACCTGCAGCGGATTATGCTGCCCGACGATCAGGCCGTCCTGGTCTTTCAGTCCGTGCGGGAATTGCTGTTCAATGTCCTCAAGCATGCCGGCACAGGCGAGGCGGAAGTCGCCCTCAAGGCGGACGAGGAAGGGGAACTGACCATTACGGTCTCCGATAAAGGCTTCGGATTCGATCCGGCCGATGTGTCGGACCGGAGCGAGGAACGGAAACGCTTCGGGCTGTTCAGCGTGCGAGAGCGAATGGAAGCAATGGGCGGCCGCCTGGTGATTGCATCGCAGCCGCAGCAGGGCACGCGGGCGCAATTGATTTTTCCCTATTGGCCGGCAACGGTGAAAACGACGGGTGTTGAGGAAGTTGAATTAGGAATTCTAAATGAGGAATTGTCAAAAGCCGGCGGGATCAATCCAAAGCAATCAAAGGAGACGAACCTCTCCGGTCCCCGGGCTTTGCCCCAACTCAACATTCAGAATCCTGCATCTCCACCGGCCGCCCGGCAGCTCCGCATCGTATTGGCGGACGATCATGCCATGGTCAGACAAGGCTTGCGCGGCATTCTGGAGGCCTATCAGGATGTCACGGTGGTGGGCGAAGCGGCCGATGGAGAGGAGGCCGTCGAACTTGCCAGGCTTCTGATTCCCGACGTCATCGTGATGGATGTCAACATGGCCAAAATGGACGGCATCGAAGCTACGCGGCGGATCAAAGCCCAATGGCCTTCGGTGCTGATTGTCGGCCTTTCGTTTTCCAATCCCAGCCAGGTGGAGCCGCTGTTGCTCCAAGCCGGCGCAAGCTGCTACGTCTCGAAGGATTCGGCGGGCGACCGGTTATATGAGGCGATTACCGCCGTGGTAAAGGCCGAAGCGGAAAAACAGATTGAGAAAACCGCTATTGTCTTGCCCGGTCGTGAACCCTCGTGAATCTCTTTGCCAAAAGCCGCCGTCACGACCAAGCTGCGGAATCGCGCCGATTATGCGGCCGCTCGGCCGATCGGTGATTCGCTGATCCATTCTGACGCGAATCATGGCCCCTTACGCCATACCGGATGATATACGTCGATTCCTCCTGAAGCGAATCGATTCGGTTGCTCATCTCGAAGCGCTGCTGCTGCTGCGTGCAAATCCGGACATGGACTGGTCTGAACCGGCGGTGGCCGCCAGGCTTTATCTGGCTCCCGAAGAGGTCTCCCCTTTGCTCTCGCGTTTGCAAGCGGATGGCTTTATCATGGCGACCGATTCACCGGTCATCCAATATCGGTATCACCCCTCTTCGGCCGACCTTGCAGCGATGGCCGACCGGGTGGCGGAAGAATATGCCCGGCATCTGGTGCCGATCACCAAGCTGATCCATGACAAGCCTCGCCTGCGCATCCAGGAATTTGCCGATGCGTTCAAATTGAGAAAGGATCCTCCATGATCGCAGCGGTGATTTACGGCTTGTGCGCGGTCCTGGCGCTCGTCTGCGCCTGGCTCTTGTTCACCGCGTACCGGCGAAGCCGGTATCGATTGCTCTTGTGGAGCAGTCTGTTTTTCATGCTGACCACGGTCAATAATATCTTTCTGGTGGTCGACAAGCTGATATTTCCCACGGAAATCGATCTCAGTTTGTTGCGGTATGGCTTAGCCCTGATCACGATCGCCGTACTCTTGTACGGCCTCGTGTGGAACAGCGAATAGGCGCTCAGATGACTGTCACGGCGTTGCACAGTTTGATCTTGGGCGGCGTGGCGGCCGGATGTCTCACGGCCGCCTTATTTTTTCTACGCTTTTGGCGGACGACGAACGACCGCCTCTTCTTATTCTTCGCCGTCGCGTTGGGGGTGGAGGCGTTGGTCCGGATCGTCATGGGTTTGAGTGCGATACCGCATGAGAGCGAGCCGTTCATCTATGTCCTGCGTGCGCTCTCGTATGGTCTTATCATCACCGCCATCATCGACAAGAATCGGGTCTCCTAAGAAAGAGCCATCTCAAGGGGTTTCCCTAGTAGCATCGTGTCTATGGCTCGCCTTACAGTAGCTTCCTTCTTTCCCGCCCTGGGTTAATTACCAGGGTCTTGCCGGTTTCCCGTTTTGGACAATTTGGATGGAGGATGCAGCCATGCCGGTCAGAGTCGCTCAGACCATTCAGATCCACGAGGACGCCATCCTTAAAGGCTGGATGGCCTATCAATCCTCCGACGCCACACTGCGCCGGGATTTGATCAAAGAGACGGAACTCTTGGACCAATCACGCCAATTTTTGCGATGCTTCGCTCGGGCACTGGAACATGAAAAGATGGACACGGAAGATCCGTCATGGAAACCGGTCGAGGATCTTTTAACCGCTATCGCTAAATCCCGAGCCCTACAAGGATTCACCCCTTCGGAGACCGCCACCTTTGTCTTTTCTCTGAAGCAGCCGCTCTTTGACTTGCTCCAAGCCAAACTGACCGACGCCAAGGAATTGGTACAGGAGATTTGGAATCTGACCGTCCTGTTGGACAAACTCGGGCTGTACGTCACCGAAGCCCATCAGCTGGTCAGGGAAGAGATTGTTTCCCGTCAGCAGCAAGAGTTGTTGGAATTGTCTACTCCGGTCGTGCAGTTGTTCGACAACATC
>DASSBQ010000295.1:0-8813 GCA_035698625.1 Nitrospiraceae bacterium | reverse complement strand
CGGTGGTCTTTGGCGCGACCGTGGTGGTGATCGAGCAGGAAGCGCAGCAAAAAAAGGAATATACCCTGGTCGGGCAGGACGAAGCCGACCTGAAGCTCGCGCGCATCTCGGTGCAGTCGCCTGTCGGGCGGGCGCTGATCGGAAAGCGGGTCGGGGACTTGGTCGAAGTGACCACTCCGGCGAAGGTGGTGGAGTACGAGGTGGTCGAAATCCGCTTCGATGAGTTGTGAGGGGCGATGCCGGCGGCGCTGTCCTTGATCACGCTGCTGACGGACTTCGGCGCTCGCGATTATTTTGTCGCGAGTATGAAAGGCGTGATCCTCAACATCAATCCTCAAGCCCGGATCGTCGATCTGTCTCATGAGATCCCTGCACACGACATCGCGGGCGCCGCTTATCTGTTGAAATCCTGCTACCGCTATTTCCCCGATGGAACGATCCATGTTGCGGTTGTGGACCCCGGCGTCGGCAGCAGCCGGCGTCCGTTGCTGATCTCCACCTCGCGGTACTTCTTCATCGGGCCGGACAACGGTCTCTTCACTTATATTTACGAAGAGGAGACGGCCGTGGACGTGCGGCAGATAGAGAATCGACAATACCGGTTGGATTCGGAAGGCTCGACGTTCGATGGCCGCGACCTCTTCTCGCCTGCTGCCGCCTGGTTGACAAAAGGGCAGGCGGCCGGCTCGTTCGGACGACTCCTCGGGAATTATGAGCGGCTCCCCGTCACGGCTCCAAACTGGGATCAGCATGTCATGACCGGGCGGATCGTGTACATTGATCGGTTCGGCAATCTCATTTCGAACCTGACCGCATTTGAGCTGAACGAAGTGCGCGCCGTCACGAAGCGGGCCGCTCCTTCAGTGCGTCTTGGCGGCCGGACGATTGAAGGACTCGTGACCAGTTATAGCGACGGCGCTCCCGGCGTGCCGCACGCGCTGATCAACAGCAACGGACAGATTGAAGTGTTTGTCCGAGAAGGCAACGCCGCGGAGTTGCTCGGGGTTGCGCGCGGGGCGCGCATCGAAATTACCTGATCTCGCCGGGCCGAGCCGGCAGGCTATTCAAAAGTTATCCGCGGTATCCCGTGGAGCAGGCGGGTGAGTTCGGGAATAGGCGGCGTCTCGGCGCTGGCGGGGTGGGCGGGTGAAAAAGGCGGCCGTCTCAACATCCCGCTAGAGGGAGGCGACAAGAAATCGGAGCAGACCGGAGATATCTTCGGTATCCAGCGCCGGACTGGCGTGATTCAGAGTGTTGGTGTAGGCCGCTTCCAGCGACAGCATGGCGGCTCGTCCGTAAATCGGGTCGAGGCTGAATGCAAACAGCCCTCGGCTGACGATGCTCTCGGTATTTGTCAGCCGGTCCGTGGAGCGCGACCTTGTGTAGCCACCCATCGCGCTGACGAGCAGCCGCTGACTTTGTTTGTATTGCAGCGACAGGGAGGCGGTGGGCGTTTGCATGCGAGCGCCCGACCATGATCGCTGCTGGGTCCAATAGCTCAGCACCGGTATGATGGTCAGCGAACTGAAAGGGCGATACAAGCCGTTGAAGCTTTGGGCCAAGGCGATGCTTTCGGCGCCGGCCCGAAGATCGTCGGCCATCCTGATATAACTGGACGCCAGCCGCGCGTTCCAACTGTTTCCGCTATAGGCCAGGGCTCCTTCAATGCTATTGCTCCGCACGCGCTCCGGCAGAAAGCCGATCGGCTCAAAGGTACTGGCCGAGGAGTTGCGTGCGTACGTGAGGCTGAACTCAGGCCAGGACGGCTTGGCCAGAGCGAGTCCGATGCGACTGTATCGTTGCTCGACGCGAGGCTGGGAAGGGTCCAGGTCGACATTGTTCCACATCTCTCCGACGACACTGCGAAACTTCGTGACGCCCCACTGTACTTCTCCCCACAGTTCGCGGACCGTTTGGTCGGGACTGTTGAAGAACGCTCTGCCGGCAGAGCGATAATTGGCACCGTATCGAAATTGCTGAAGTGTGCCGCTGAGAGCAAAACGCACCAGTCGCTTGGAGGCATCTTCGCGCTGGTCGATACGCGAGACGCCGGGTATGTGATCGGAAGAATTATTGGCGACCTCACCCTCGGTGAAGAATTGCCCCTTGAGCCACGTCGACGCGGCGACGAGACCCTTCGTCCGAGGACGTTCGGAATCAGGCACGAGGTCTTTCAGCCGGGTCGGCCCAGTGGGAGCGACAAATGAGCTGGTTCGGAACGATGTATTGAGAACCGGGGTAGTGATGGTAAAAGGGATGGCTGCCTGGCCTTTGCCGGCCGCGGTATCGGAAAATTGAATCCGCTGGAGCAGAAGCGTCATCTGCTGCTGAGACTGCTGCGCTGATACCGGGGAAGCCGAGCCTGCCAGAAACGTGAGGACAACGACGATGATCCAACGTCTCATCGAGCAGCCCGATCAGGAGTTTTCTCAGCACGCACCATAGAGGTAAGTGTAGCACTTGGCATGCCACTTCTAAGGTGCCGGAATTACAGGGAATTGATGGATTCTACCGATGTTCGAATTTGGAGACGGCTGTGTCGAACTTCATCGATGGCCTGTCCTGGTTTGTCCGACTCAACGGATGTTACTGTCAGCGCGCGGTGGGATTGGTCACCGACTGAATAGCCCGCTTGAGGATGGAAATCATTAGGGCAGTATCCTTAGGCTTTGTTGCCAGAGGAGGCATAAGCACAAGCACGTTTCCGAGGGGACGGAGAAGTAATCCCAGACGGCGCGCTTCCATGGAGACATGATGACCTATTCGTTCAGCAGGCGAATACGGTTCACGGGAATCACGATCTTTGACGAGTTCAATCCCGACCATAAACCCGAGTTGCCTGATGTCGCCGACATGGGTCAGTTGCTTCAGAGGCTTGAGCTGCCTTGCGAGCGCCGATATTTTAGGTCTCAACGCGGAAAGGGTCCGGGCCTTCCTAAACAGGCGGATATTCGCCAGCGCCACGGCGCACCCCAGCGGATTGCCCGTGTAGCTGTGGCCATGAAAGAAAGTCTTCCATTCATCATACCGGCCCAGGAAGGCGTGATAGATGACGTTGGTGGTCAATGTCGCGGCCAGGGGCATGTAGCCGCCGGTGAGACCTTTGCTGATCGCCATCAAATCCGGCGTGACGGCCTCGTGCTGGCAGGCGAACATCCGGCCGGTGCGTCCGAAACCGGTCGCGACTTCGTCCGCAATGAGCAGCACGCCATACTTTGTGCAGAGGTCGCGAATCTGCTTGAGATACCCGGGCGGCGCCACAATCATTCCCGCAGCGGCCTGTACCATGGGCTCAAGAACAAAACCGGCGATTTCTTTGTGCCGCATCCTCAGCAGGCGCTCGATCGGCTCGACGCAGGCCATGCGACAGGAAGGTAACGCGAGCTTCAGCGGACAGCGATAACAATACGGAGCATCGACCTCCAGCGTCGGAAACAATAAGGGGGCAAAACGGCGGTGGAAGAGATCGATATTGCCCACGCTGACGGCGCCCAGCGTATCGCCGTGATAAGCCAGGCGGAGGCGGACGAACTTGGTCTTGCCGGCAACAGCGGGGATTCGTTGTTGCCAATACTGGACCGCCATTTTGAGCGCGACTTCCACGGCCGTGGACCCGTTATCGGAGTAGAACACACGCGTCAATCCTCGCGGGGCCAGACGAACGAGTTCCCGTGCCAATTCGATGGCCGGAGGATTTGATAACCCGAGCAATGTGCTATGCGCGATCTTTCCGAGTTGCGCGGTGAGAGCCTGATCCAACACGGGATGGCGGTGTCCGTGCACATTCACCCAGAGAGACGACACTCCGTCCAGATAGCGCCGGCCCTCGATGTCGAAGAGGTACGGACCGTGGCCGCGCTCGATAATGAGCGGTGGTTCAGCCTCCCATTCTTGCATTTGCGTGAAGGGATGCCAGAGATACCGGTGATCCCACCGGGACAATTGTTGTAAACGTCTGTTCATGGGCTGCAAATAAAGGCGGGAAATGCAGGTAATGATGAACGAAGAGACTCAATTGTGACCGCAGTAGCGGGATTATATCGGCCGGCGATTCTTTTGACAACCTTGGAGGCAGCTACTATAATGAACCGATTTTGGGTCGCATGAATCAGGATTCGCAAAGTCTCATCCGAAATTTCTCGATCATTGCCCATATTGATCACGGCAAATCGACCCTCGCTGACCGGTTCCTAGAAGCTACGGGCGCCATCACCGCCCGGGAGTTCCGAGAACAGATCCTCGATGCAATGGATCTTGAACGTGAACGTGGTATCACGATCAAGGCCCACGCGGTCGCCATCCGGTATCAGGCCAAAGACGGGAATAGCTATGCCTTGCATTTGATCGATACGCCGGGTCACGTCGATTTCACATATGAAGTCTCGAGAAGTCTGGCCGCATGCGAGGGGGCGCTCCTGTTGGTGGATGCGACACAAGGCGTTCAGGCGCAGACGATCGCCAACGTGAATCTGGCCATGGCGAACCATCTCGCCATTATCCCGGTGATCAACAAGATCGATCTGGCCAGCGCGGATGTCGACGGCACCAAACATCAGATCTCCGAGATCCTCACCTTGGACGCCAGCGACGCGATGTTGGTCAGCGCGAAGGAAGGCCGCGGCGTTGTGGACGTTTTGGAAGCCATCGTGTCGCGCGTCCCTCCGCCGTCCGGCGATCCCAAGAGTCCCCTGAAGGCCCTGATTTTCGATTCCTGGTTCGATAATTATCAAGGTGTGATCGTGCTCTCACGGGTGGTGGACGGCGAGATTCGTCCCGGCATGAAGATCAAAGTAATGTCGAATGATCGGATTTTCGAGGTAATGGAGGTCGGCCAATTTACTCCAAAGCGCACCAAGACCTCGCAGCTCCTGACCGGGGAAGTCGGCTACGTTTGTGCCAACATGAAGGAAGTCGCGGACGTCAAGATCGGCGACACCCTGACGGATGCCACCCGTCCCACCGACCAGCCCTTTCCCGGTTATAAAGATGTCAAACCGCTGGTCTTCTGCGGCCTATATTCGACCGATACCGCCAAATATGAAGACCTCCGCGATGCCCTTCTCAAGTTGCGGCTGAATGATTCGTCCTTTGTCTATGAGCCGGAAACCTCGCTCGCGCTCGGGTTTGGATTCCGCTGCGGGTTCCTCGGCCTCCTCCATATGGAGATCATCCAGGAGCGATTGGAACGCGAATATGCACTGACGTTGATTACGACGGCTCCGACCGTGGTGTATCGAGTGATGACCACGAAAGGAGAGCTGCTCGAAATCGACAATCCGGCCGAGTTGCCGCCGCCCGGCTCAATCGAGCTCTTCGAGGAACCGTTTATCCTGGCGACCCTGATTGCGCCCGAACGGTATGTCGGCAGTCTCATCCAACTGTGCCAGGAACGGCGGGGCGTGCAGCGCAGCATGCAGTATCTTGACCCGACGCGGGTCATGCTCACCTATGAACTACCGTTGAATGAAGTCATCCTCGACTTTTACGACAAGCTTAAATCCAAGACCCAGGGATATGCGTCACTCGACTACGAACTGATCGGCTATCGAGACTCGGATCTGGTGAAGCTCGACATTCTGCTGAATGCCGAACCGGTCGACGCGCTTTCCTTTATTACGCATCGGGATCGCGTCTATCAGCGCGGGCGCCAGTTGGCGGAGAAAATGAAGGAGTTGATTCCCAAGCAGATGTTCGAAATCGCGATTCAAGCCGCCATCGGCAGCAAGGTGATCGCGCGCGAGACGATCGGGGCGCTGAAGAAGAATGTCACGGCGAAGTGTTACGGCGGCGACATCAGCCGGAAGCGAAAGCTGTGGGAGAAGCAGAAAGAAGGCAAGAAGCGCATGAAATCGGTCGGCAAGGTGGAAGTCCCTCAGGAGGCTTTCCTGGCGATTTTGAAGGTCGGTGAAGAATGAATCGCGAGCCGGATCTCCGCAACGTCGAAGAGGTGCCCGCCCGCCCGGCCGAGACCAATTCGGACATTCCGGGGGGACAGCCGGTGATGGAGACTGCCGCGCCCATTCATCCCTCCGTGCCGGCGAGGAAATCCGTGCTCCGCGAGTATGCGGAAGCCATTGTCGTGGCGATGCTGCTGGCGTTCGCGATCCGGGTCTTCGTCGTCCAAGCGTTCAAAATTCCGTCCGGTTCCATGATTCCAACGTTGTTAATCGGCGACCATATTCTGGTCAGCAAGCTGTCGTATGGATTGCAATGGCCGACGGATTGTAAGTTCCAGGTCAGCTTCCCGCCCGTGACCTGCTATTCGTCTCACACCGTCATTCCGTTCGGATCGGTGCAGCGCGGCGATATCATCGTATTCCGGTTTCCCGAGGACGAAGATAAAGATTTCATCAAACGCGTCATCGGCTTGCCGGGGGACACCCTTCAGGTCAAGAACAAGACGGTGTACGTCAACGGCCGGGCTTTTGACGACAAGGCGTTCACGCAACGGATCGATCCCGGCGTCATTGACGGGCATATCAATCCGCGGGATAATTTCGGTCCTGTCACCATCCCGGAAGGCTCCTATTTCGTCATGGGAGATAATCGAGATCAGAGTCTCGATAGTCGATTTTGGGGCTATGTCCGAGCCGAAAAGATCCGGGGCAAGGCTTTTCGCATCTATTGGTCATGGAGCGGTCAGGGGACGTGGGTGGAATGGGTGCGATGGGAAAGATTCGGAAAAGCCATCCAGTAGCCCGCAGTGGATCCTCGGCGAAATCCGGTCTCGACGCTTCACCTGGACGACCGATCGATCCTTCCTCCCTGCGCCAATACATCCAGCGGTTTTCTCAATCCAGCGTCCTCGTGATCGGGGATTTGATCCTGGATCACTATATCTGGGGACGCGTGAGCCGTATTTCTCCGGAAGCTCCGGTTCCCGTCGTTCACGTTGAGTCGGAATCGACAAAGCTGGGCGGCGCCGCGAACGTCTTCAATAACATTCTCGCCCTCGGCGGCCGCGCGGATGTCTGCGGTGTCATCGGCGCCGACGAGAGCGGGCGTCTCTTGTTGAAGGAGTTGGGCGGCAAGCGCCATGCGCGCGGCGGCGTCATTATTGATCATGACCGGCCGACGACGAGAAAAAGTCGCGTCATTGCGCATAACCAGCAAATGGTTCGGTATGATGTCGAGCGACGGAGTGAAATGAAACCGCAGCTCCAGCAACGAGTTCTGCGATATGTTGAATCGCGCGCGCGAGATTTGTCCTGCCTGGTCGTGTCCGACTATGCCAAGGGGGTGGTGACAGCCGCCTTGATGATGGAGTTGACGCGCCTGGCCGGCGCGTACCGCATTCCCATCGTGGTGGATCCCAAAGTGGAGCACTTCGGATATTACAAAGGCGTCACGGTCGTGACCCCGAATCATTTTGAAGCGACCCAAGCGGCCGGCGTCCATGGCGATGACGATCAGAGTATCAACGAAGCGGGCGCGACCATTCGTCAACGCCTCGGGTGCCGCAGCGTCTTGATCACCAGGGGCGAGCGCGGCATGAGTCTGTACGAGACCGACGGGGCCTACTGGCATGTCCCGACTCAGGCCCGCCAAGTCTATGATGTGACGGGAGCGGGAGACACGGTCGTGGGCACGCTGGCTCTGGCGTTATCTACCGGCGCCAGCATGAGAGAGGCGGCCACATTAGCCAACTATGCGGCGGGTCTCGTCGTGGGCATGGTCGGGACGGCGACTATTGAACCTGCTCAGTTGACCGAGGTGCTCGATCATGGGTGAATCATCATCAAAGGTCACGGTCGTCGTGCCGGCTCGTTATGGGTCATCGCGCTTTCCCGGGAAGCCGCTCATCCAGCTCATGGGGAAACCCATGATTCAGCACGTGTATGAGCGCGCGAAAGCTTGCCCTGCGGTCGATGACGTGATTGTGGCAACCGATGACCAGCGCATCCAGGCGGCGGTTGAAGCCTTTGGCGGACGCGTGGTGTTGACGACGGAGGACTATCGAACCGGGACGGATCGAGTGGCGGGAGTAGCCCGCCGGCACGCGGGGGAGTACTTTGTGGATCTGCAGGGTGACGAGATTCCGTTGAATCCCGGTCTGCTTTCCGATCTGATCCAGCCCTGTCTGAGCGCGGGCGAAGGCATGGCCACGCTCAAGCGGCAGATCCTCTCCAACGAGGATCTCCACAATCCGGGAGTCGTGAAGGTGGTGACCGATTCCCAAGGCTATGCCTTGTATTTTTCTCGCGCGCCCATCCCTCTTGTCCGTGACGGCGGGGAACAAAAGGCCGTGGCCGGCTTGCATTTTGTCCATCTGGGCCTCTACATGTACCGAAAGGATCTCCTGATGCGGCTGTCGTCCTTGCCGACGGGGTTGCTTGAGGACGTGGAGAAACTGGAACAGCTTCGCGCGTTGGAGCAGGGCATTCGTATCCGAGTATGGGAGACCACGCATCCGTCCGTCCGGATTGACGCGCCGGAGGATGTGCCGGGCGCAGTGGACCGGCTTCGTCGAGTCGAGGTGAGCGGGTCTCAGTCGGTCCGGAGCAGGACGTTGCACGAGAAGGTGGCGCAATGAGCAAGTTTATTTTTGTGACGGGTGGGGTGGTTTCGTCGCTTGGGAAGGGACTCGCGTCGGCCTCGATCGGCAATCTGCTTGAAAGCCGGGGGCTGAGGATCACGTTCCTCAAATTGGATCCGTATATCAATGTCGATCCCGGGACGATGAACCCGTACCAGCACGGCGAAGTCTTCGTGACCGACGACGGCGCCGAAACCGACCTCGATTTGGGACATTATGAACGGTATACCTCGCTGACCTTGACGCGTGAGAACAACTACACGACCGGTCGCATTTA
>DASSBQ010000294.1:0-3361 GCA_035698625.1 Nitrospiraceae bacterium | reverse complement strand
CATTCAGACCCGTTCCACCTTATTTCCATCCGGTTCCGGCCGGATCGACCTATCCGGGGGCCCTGCGTTGCGTGCCTGATTTTTCCGGCGGACAGCGCTGCGGAGGCCAGTGATCAGCGTTCGGCCGGCTGGTTGAGGATTTCTCTCACCTTTCGTATCAGCTCTTCCGGCAAAAACGGTTTTTGAAGGAGGATGGACGGGGCCCGGTCGTCCTCCGGCGTCAACGGCAATTTGTCGCTATACCCTGAGACATAGAGGACTCGCAAGGATTGCAGAGAGCCGCGGAGCCGGCGCGCCAGTTCCCGGCCATTGAGGCCGGGCATGACGATGTCGGTGATCAACAGATCGATGTGCATGGCCTGCCGGTGCACCAGGTCGAGCGCGGCCATGCCGTCGTGTGTCTCATGGACGGTGTAGCCGTGCATTCTGAGAATATGTTGAGTCGGGCCTCTCACGGAAGGATCATCCTCAACCAGAAGAATGCTTCGGAGTCCGGTCGCCGGCAGGCTATCCTGGACCGATCAACCGGCGTGGGGGCGACGGCCGGCACCTCGGGCAGATAGAGAGTCATCGTCGTGCCTCGCCCGGGCGCGCTGTCCACCTTGATGGAGCCCCCGCTTTGATGCACGATGCCATACACGGTGGCCAACCCCAGGCCGGTGCCGCGGCCTTGCTGTTTTGTCGTAAAGAACGGATCGAAGATCTTGGCCTTTGTGTCTGCGTCCATTCCGGTTCCGGTATCGTGGACTCTCAACCGCACGTAAGTCCGGTCCTCCGCCGACCCATGCCGTGGGGCGGGGCTTTCGGCCGGCGTGCCGAGGTCGGTTTCGATCGTGAGCGTGCCGCCTTGAGGCATCGCGTCCCTGGCGTTCAGCGCCAGATTCAAGAGAACTTGGTCGAGTTGCACCGGATCGGCTTTCACCCATCTTGGTTTTGAGTCGAGCCGGAGGACAATAGAGATATGTTCGCCGATCAAGCTTGTCAGCATCGTCAGGAGATTCCGGATGACCTCATGGAGGTCAAGTGATACGGAGTGGAGCAGTTGCTTGCGGCTGAAGGCCAGGAGTTGGCTGGTGAGCGCGGCGCAGCGTTTGCCCGCTTGCTCAATTTCCAGGACGTATTGATGGGCCCTCGAATTGGTCTCGACTTCGTGCAGCAGGACGGCGCTGTATCCCAGGATGACGGTCATGACATTGTTGAAATCATGAGCGACCCCTCCGGCCAGTCGACCTACGGCTTCCATCTTCTGCGCCTGGCGGAGTTGCTCCTCCAGTAGTCTCGATTCCGTGATGTCCTCGGAAACGCCGCTCAGGCGGTCGATGCCGCCGTCCTCATTCCGGTGAACGACACAGCGGTCGAAGATCCATCGGACCGCCCCGTCCGGCCGGATGATGCGATAGGTCAGATTGAACTCACGCTCGGTGTTGCCCGTGATCGCCGCATCAAATGTTTCGCCGACCATCATCTTGTCTTCCGGATGGAGATAGTTCCTCCACAGGGTCGGATCGTCATAACACCGTTCCGGCGGCACCCCCCAGATATGTTCGAACGCAGGACTCAGATACAAGATCTGGTAAGGCTTCACTTGAACAAACCAGACGACCTGATTGAGATTGTCGGCCAGATGACGGAAGCGGGCTTCACTCGAACGGAGCGCTGTTTCAGCTCGTTTCCGTTCGGTGACTTCCAGGCGCAGGCCTTCGTTCGCGCGTTGTAGATCGAGTGTGCGTTCGGCGATGCGGCGCTCCAGATCGCCATGGGCCTTGCGAAGCGCTTCTTCCGCGGTTCGGCGGTCACCGATCTCCTTCGTAATCTCTTCGTTGAGAGACTCGACCGCCCTGGTTCTGACCGTCAGCGACTCGATCAAGTCTTGGTTCTGGATCCGCAGCCCGATGGCCGTGACAAACGCCCGGTTCAGATTCCAGGCGGCATGCCCGGTCCCCAGCAGGAACAGCGCGATCATCCCTCCCATGCCGAGATGGACCGCGTCGCCGACCAGCGTAAATTGCGTGAGAATCGGCACACCGATGGCGAGATGATAGAGCGTGAACGCGGGAACCGAGACGCATAGGACCGTGGCGGCGCCTGCGGTCATTCCCGCCAGGACGAATATGATGAGCATTTCATACAGAAAGGGGATAGGAGGGTGCAGAAACCACATCGTGTTGCCGAAACCGAGGGCCGTTGCCGTAGAAGCCGCCACGTACCACCGATGCCAATCCGAGGAACTCCAGGACGGCGAGAGACGGCGGCGATATCTGTACAGCAGCAAGGCGCGGCTCCCCGTGATCACATACATGCCGCATATCCAGAAGAGAAGAATATGATGGAGGACAACCGGCCATTCAAGCGCGGTCAGAATGGTGGCATTGACGGCGGTGGCGATGATGGCGGTGGGAGCGTTGCCGTAGAGGACCGCGACCTTTTCGGTCATCAAATCGAGAGATTGGGAGCCCGTGTGACCTTGTTCCATGGTCGCCAGAATATGGGGCGGAGATGGTTGCCGGAATTATCCTCCTACCCGGAGGAATGCAGCCGGGAACTGAGAACGAGGAGGCGCCGGCGGCAAAGCCACGACGCCAGGGTGGTGAGTCTACCACAAGCCATTCTTTAAAAAACGAGGCGCAAGTTGATGGAGCCGACGTGCAGGGTCGTACTGTACGTGCCGTTCACCGTTGGATTGAGATTTCCACTGATGGTTCGGTTTTCATAGAGCACCGCCTTGTACGCCAGGTCCAATCCAATGCCCTTCGGACGGATCGCTCGATCCGATCCACCGCAGGGAATCACGCCGACGAACCGGCCGTTGCCTTGACAGAACAGCCCCAGGCCGATGGAGACGGCATGGCTGTCGGCATCCGGGATGGCGGGATTGAACGTGGCGTCCGGGATCGCGTGTTGCGCATTCCAGTAACCGGCTCGCGCGGCGATATCCCACTCCGGCAACAATTCCGGCTTGAGCCATTTGTATTCCGTTCCAACCATAATCGTGTAGGAGCTGGTCCAATTGAGAGGCACCGGCAGCGTGAGGCCGTTGGAGAGAGAGGTGTCGAGATTTCGGACCGATTTCCACCCGGTGTAATCGACGTCGAGCTCCAATTTCCATTCACGTGCCGCATTCCGGACCGGCCAGACGGCGATGCCGCCGGTAATAATTTGGGGCAGGACAAACGTCGATCTGGCATCAGCCAACCTTGCCCCGTTGGCGAGAAATTGTCCATCGAGATGCAGAGTGGCTTGGCTGCGATAAATCAGGCCGATATTCACGAGCGGTTGGCCCTCGGCATTTCGCAAGGCGGTATAGAGCATGCTGACATTGAATCCCGCGGCGGTATCCTTGCCGTTGAGTTCCATGCCGGTG
>DASSBQ010000293.1:0-4645 GCA_035698625.1 Nitrospiraceae bacterium | reverse complement strand
GCTAGAGCCCTCGTCGGATCTCCCGCGATTTTGTTCGCAGACGAACCGACGGGCAATCTGGATACGGAATCGAGCCGGGAGATCATGGCAATATTGGGACGGCTTAATCATGAGGATCGCATCACGGTCATCGTCGTGACGCACGACTCGGACGTCGCGACCTATGCCTCTCGCCGGATTGTCATTCGAGACGGGAGGATCTACGAAGATCGCCTCACGATCAACCCGGCTACGGTCTTGGAGTAGGGCGCGCCATGCCGGTCTTCCTCCTGCTGACGATCATGACCGCGCTGCGTGTGTTGAGTCGGAACCGGATGCGGGCCGGACTCACCATGCTGGGCATTGTCTTCGGGGTGGCCGCCGTGATTGCCATGGTGAGCATCGGCCAGGGGGCCCGGGCGGCCGTCAGAACTCAGGTGGCCAGCATGGGAACCAATGTCATTATCGTGTTGCCGGGCGCAACCACTGTCGGCGGCGTCCGTGGAGGGCAAGGAGGCGCCGTCACCCTTACTGTCACGGATGCCATGGATCTGAAGAAGCGGATTCCCCTGTTGGCCGAAACGGGCTGGGCCAGGCGCGATGTTCTGCAGATCGTGAATGGCAATCGAAATTGGAATGGACCGGTAACGGGTATCTCGCCGAGCTACCTCACCATTCGCGATTGGCTGTTTGCGAGCGGCGGTCCCTTTACTCAGTTTGATCTGGACAGCGCCGCAAGAGTGGCCGTGATCGGACAGACCACGGCCGAGAATCTGTACGATCCGGGCGAAGAACCAGTCGGATCCACCATCCGTCTGCGCAATGTCCCGTTTCGCGTCATCGGCATGCTTGCTCCAAAGGGACAATCGGCGCAGGGCGCCGATCAAGACGACATCATCTTTATTCCCTTCTCCACCGCGGAGCGGAAAGTCTTTGGCACCCAGTTCCTCGGGTCTGTCGGAGCCTTGTTCGCCTCGACGGAACGGTCCGATGATCTGCCCGAAGCGGTCGAGGAAATTCGCGCGGTCTTGAGGGCTCGCCATCGATTGCAGCCGGAGCAGGCCGACGATTTTACCATCCGCACCCAGGTGGATATCGGAAAGATCCAGGAAGGAACGAGTCAAACATTGACCGTGATGCTGTTTGCGATCGCGTCGGTGTCGCTGCTTGTGGGCGGCATCGGCATCATGAATATTCTATTGGTGTCGGTGACCGAGCGCACGAGGGAGATCGGGATTCGCATGGCTGTGGGAGCCAAGCGAAAGCATATTCTGATGCAGTTCCTAATCGAATCGGTTACGTTAAGTTTGTTCGGAGGACTGATCGGCATTGTCGTCGGTGTGGTGGGCGCCAGGCTCACCACGATCGTGGCCGGTTGGCCCACGATCATTTCCGTCGATGCCATTGCAGCAGCATTCGTGTTTTCGGTGGGAGTCGGACTGTTCTTCGGCTTGTACCCGGCCAACAAGGCGGCTCGACTGAATCCGATTGAAGCACTGCGATACGAATAGCTGAACGGACGTCCGGATTGGGCCGCTATTTTTGGTGTGCCGTATTCTGCGGCTGGTTCCGCCAGTCGGGGACTACAGGCTGATCAAGAACAGAAGGGCCGTTCTCAATGAGAGCCGCGATTGATCTGGCCGGTGCGCGATCATCCTGGTTCGCAAGGTCGATGGTCAGGGCAACCGGATAGGGCGCCCCGTCGGCATCGTGGGTGATCGTCACAACCGGCTGGTGTAATCGATGTGAATTGGTGACGGTGACGACGGCCCGCTCGCCCGTATTGAGCTGGACACAACTATAGACGGGATAGATGCCCAGTAATTTGATAAAAGAGGCGATATATCGGCATTCGTATTTCCCCGCCTGCCCTTCCTGATAGAGCCGCTGGAGGGCTTGATGCGGGGTCAGCGGGGATGCTCCGCCGAAGCCTCGCAACAGTTCATCGTAGCGGTCTGTCACCATGACGATCCGAGTCATGTCGCTGGTGAACGCGCCCTGTGTCTCCTGCGGAAATCCGGTATTGTCCAGGAGTGCGTGGTGATCGGCAACGAGTTGACAGATGGACGGAGAAAACAACCCCTGCCGCTCGAGCGCTACAGCGGAGACTCGGGCGTGAGACTGATAGAGCATCTGCTCCTGCCGTGAAAGCGGCGCTGAAGTCTCATGGCATCGGCGCCGCAAATAGGTCGGCAATTGAAGCAGGCCGATATCGTGCAGCAAGGCTCCGGTCGCGACCGACTGCAAGGCCGGCAAGTCAAGGCCGGCGGCATGGGCCAACACCATGGAGAGGCCGCAGGTCGCCATCGCATGCTGGCTGAGCAGCGGGTCGTCGGCCCGGTCTTGACTCAGCGCCATGAACCAAGCGGGCAGGGCGATGCTTTGTGTCACAGCCCTCATGTCCAGGATGATTTTCCTGGCTTCCTCCGGTTCCACGAGACCGGTTGTCGAGATGTCCGAAAAAATGGAATGGATGGACTGCTCCAGACGACGCCGTGCTTCGCGGGCAAGCGACAGATCTTGAGAGAGGGCGTGAAGGGACGGAACAGGAATCTCTTGAGATGGGCTTGCAGGAAAGCGGGTATCAGACGTCCATCCGCGGGCTCCGTCTTCTGTACCCGGTTTCTCGATGACGTCGACATCTCGGCCTCGAGAAGGATCGATCTCGACTTCCTTGACTCCGTGGCGGCGGAGGCTGTCGATTTGCTCCACCGTCCGGACTAGAAACGAGTGAAACAGAAGCGGTGACCAGAACCAGCGGCGGTCGATCTTGGTCACATGCATGCCGACGCGCAGGGCGGCAAGGGGAATACGACGATGAGCCATGGTCAGATTCCGTCTTGAGAGAATGCTTGGTTCAGGGCGATTCTTGACATGCGGTCATGTCGGCATATTCCAGTTGAATCTTGAGAACAGGGCAGCCTTTCGTGGCTGCTGAGATGGCTCGAATCGCGGTACCGGCCGATCAGGCCCCGGATGCCAGGGAAAGCCGAATTTCCATTCTCGGCGCGGCCTTATCCACGTCTTTGTAGAGGTGGGTTTCGACAATGCGATTGTCGTTGAGGCCGAGACCTTGGCACAGCGCGTCCTGGGCGATCTTGAGGCCTCCATCAACATCCCGGCGTAAGCGCGAAGTGAAAAAGAATCGGATGGATAACACCAGTTCTCCGGCTCGAAGGGCGGCCAGCAAGGTTTGGCGACAGGAAGCACGGGATAGAGCGATCATGACATGCTGTCCGACCAGAGCCTTATATGATCGGCCCCCGGCCGAGAGAAGACGGCGCCCGTCAACGGTTGCGTACTGATGGTTGATGCTCGGAGGAATAGGGAGAGTCAGCGAGAGTTCCATGCTTTGCACGTTTGCCGACGAAGACGATACCGGGCAATCGGACGATGTCGCTCCAGTTTTGGGGGAGGGGCGTGGACCCGATCGTAGCTTGGAGGACTCCGGCGGATAGAGACCCGGAACTTCCGCTGCAGTGGAGAAAACGACCCTACGGAAAGACTTGCTCCTGAGGACTATTGACGAACGGCGATGGCGGGGAGAGTACGGCAAAAAATCCTGCGACGCTAGAGAAGATTCTGAATTTTCGCCATGTTCTCTTCATACCGATCTTCGGTCTTGGCCAGATACCGACGCCACTGGGACGGATTCCATACTTCCATGCGGTGGTAGAGTCCCACCAGAATCACTTCCTGATCCTCATCGACCGGGATGAGTTTACGAAGGCGACCGGGTATGAGGACGCGGCCGGCCTTATCGATCTCCGATGTGCCCGCTTCCGAGACGATATGATGCATGAAGAGGCGGCTCTGATCTTCATCGAGGACGGTTTTCGTTCGCTGCAGCACCTTTTCCCATTCGGTCGCGGAATAGATCCACAACGAATGCTCGCCTCCCTTGAGGAACATGACCTGACTGCCTTCGGCTTCCAGGCGCTCGCGAATCGGAGAGGGAACCAGAAAGCGCCCCTTCTCATCCACTTTACAGAGATACTCGCCGGCAAACATCATCTGGGCATCTCCCTCTTGGGGTCAAGTGCGGTATCGGCTCGTGTTCGAACCCACTGCTCGAGGTCGGATCGAACAACGCGCCATTCCTTGCCCAATTTGAATGCGGGAAGGCGATGGTGCTGAATATAGCGATAGAGGGTGCGGGGCGTAACCTTGAGATAGCGGCATGTTTCCATGACCGTCCATAGCTCGTTCTTTGTCTCGCCCGGCATGTGTTGCCAAAGAAGGGAGCCTCACGGGGTCCAGTGACGCTATGATTGAGCAATCGTAAAAAAGAAGGCCCTGATTGTCAAGGAAGATTTATGACAATGCCCGTCAATCAATGTCATTCGCGTCAGATTCCCCCAATCCCCGCAATTCTCCGCCGGATTGTTCCATCGCCGCATCGAAATCGTCTCCTAGGTCCTCTCCCATTTCCTGGCCCATTTTTTTCATGAATCGAGCCATGCTTTGCGGGTCATTTTCATCTACGTCGCCGAATCTGCTGGGATCTGCCAATGCCTCCATTCTGGCCTCCTCGGATTTGGGAGCGGAAAAGCGCGACATGAGACGGTCCAATCTCGTGCTGCGGCATTGTTTACAGACGACGGATGTCTGATGGCTGTGGCTCAAGATGATGTAGCTATTTCGTTTGCCGCAGTCCCGGCATCGA